>CAUHLX010000025.1 GCA_959606705.1 uncultured Bacillota bacterium
GGTCACCGGCACACTTTTGATATCTTTGTAGAATCCTTCTTCCTCATAGGCCTTGGTATTGGTCGTGGCCAGAAAATAACTCTCCGTTTTCCGCAGCATGCTCATCATGGAGCCCCGGTCACACAGAGTGAGAAAGGACCCGGGTTGAAACTGCCGAAAGATTTCCCGGTCGATGGAACGGAAGAGCTCATTCTGCTCCTCGATGACGATCATGCGGTGAGAACGCAGGAAATCCAAACTCACCTCCGTCGCTTCATTGCGGTACAGCTCGGAATTTTCACCGAAGAGAATGCAGGGGGGTTCGTCGGACAGCTTATGGTATTCCAGATCGTGTGCCCAGATCAAGGCCATCCACTGTTCCTTGCGGATAGAGGGCATCATCAAGATTCCCAGCTCGGATACTCCGCCGGCCACCTCGGAAAGGATATCCATGCGGGTCTGTTCCCGGTAACTGAAGTTGATCATTCGATCCTGATGGCGATTGCAAAGCTTGGAAAACGCCTGACTGGCAAAGAGAAGGTAGTACACCGAGATGCTGAACCTGCGGGTTCCCCCCTGCTCCCCTTTTCCGGCATATTCCATGATTTCCCCATATTGTTTGAGTATTTCTCTGCCCCGTTCCACGAAAAACAGCCCGAACTCCGTCAGCTCGATCCCGCTGCCCGTGCGCACGAACAAATCCGTGGCCAGATCCCGTTCCAGCGCCTTGATGGAGGAACTGAGACTGGACTGGGCCACGTAAAGATTCTGGGCCGCCTTATTTATGGAACCGGTCCTTGCCACTTCAATTGCCTGTTGAATCTGCTCAATCTTCATATCGCACTCCTTGTCCGCTTGAAACAGCCCTCAAACCTTCGAAATATTTTCGGCATTTTCCCTATCTATCGAAATTCTCGCTATTTTTATCCGAAATTATATATAACACACAGAAGAACGTCAAGAGTATAATAAATCCAATGATAATTATCAGACAATTCCAAAGATTTTTCATTCTGCAATAAGGCAGCGTCTTAAATCGGTATTCAGTCAGAAAGAAGGTTTTGCACTATGACATCGTTAATTCATTCTGACCAGATCTGGCTTGTCTGGATGGTCGTAATCGCCATGGGCGCATTCGCTATTTTCGCGGAACAAAAATTTAAGCTGGGCGGCAAGCTGGGCAGCGCCGTCATCGCCATCTTCGGAGCCATGCTGCTGGTCAATATCCGGCTGATCCCGGTCTCTTCCACCGCCTACGACGTGGTGAACGGGTATATTCTTCCGCTGTCCATTCCCCTTCTGCTGTTTAAATGTGACTTGCGAAGAATCGTGAAGGAAAGCGGAAAGCTCTTCATCATCTTTCACGTAGCCGCCATCGGTACCATGATCGGCAGCGTCATCTGCAGTCTGGTCTTCCGTAACACCGCCGGCATCGGCGGCGTAGCCGCTATGTCCACCGGCGCTTATATCGGAGGCACCGTAAACCTGGTCGCCATGGGACAGACCTTCCACATGGACGCCACTTACATCAACGCGGTGGCGATTGCGGCGAACTTGGCTCTGGCCATTCTCATGGTCATCCTGGGAACCGCCGGCAACACGAAATTCATCCGCCGGAACTACGGCCATCCTCACATCGACGAATTCGAGAGCTTCGGCGATCAATCCAAACCCCTGGCCGGCCAGTACTGGAAACCCAAGGAAATTTCCCTTCTCAGCTTGTCCCTCAGTCTGGCCGCCACCTTTCTCATCACGGGAGTCAGCCAGACGATCTGCGGCTGGGTCAACGCCACCGACGCGCCCATGCTGGTCAAGCAGCTGTTCGGAAGCATCTTCCTGGTAATGACCTTGATCACCGTGGTTTTGGTCACCCTGTTCCCCAAATTTTTCGAAAAGCTCAACGGGGCGGAGGAAATCGGCAATTTCATGATCGTGCTCTTCTTCGTAGCCCTGGGCTGCGCGGCCAATTTAACCGAGCTGTTGAAGGTAGGCACCGTCGCCATCGTGTTTATTCTGGTGATCATCGTCTGCAATCTGGGAATCAATCTGCTGGCCGGAAAGCTCTTCAAATGGAACTACGAAGACATGGCCTGCAGCAGCTGCGCCACGATCGGCGGTCCCACTACCGCGGCGGCTCTGGCCATCAACAAGGGCTGGAACGCCTTAGTGGTCCCCTCCATTCTGGTCGGCTTATACGGATACATCATCGGAAATTACTGCGGCGTTTTCATTGGAAATCTATTCTCATAACCTAAAAGGAGCCCGTCATGTACGATTTACTGATTCAAAATACCATGATCATCGATGGAACGGGGAAACCGGCTTTTCCCGGAAGCGTGGCCGCCGGCAATGGTGTCATCCGCCTTCTGCCCGCCCGCACGGACGCGGAGGCCCTTCGAGTCATCGACGGCACGGGCCGTTATGTCTGCCCCGGCTTCATCGATTCTCACTCCCATGGGGATATTCCGTTAGGTTTGGACTTCGCGTCCTTCTCAAAGATTTCCCAGGGAATCACCACCCAGGTAGCGGGAATGTGCGGATTTTCCATGTTTCCCGTCAACCCTGACAATTTGGGAATGTTTCAGGATAGCCTGGGGCTGTTTCTGGATTCGTTTCCGGAAGAAATGCCTGCCTTTACCACCTGCGAACGTTACCTGCGGTACGCTGATCACGTAAAAAAGCCGGAAAATACTCGTTTTCTAGTGGGACATGTCAGCCTGCGGGCAGCGGCGATGGGTTACGACAATCGCAAACCCACTGCGGGGGAACTGGCCCGGATGAAAGAAATGCTGCGGGAAGCCATGGAGCACGGGGCCGGAGGCTTTTCCAGCGGTCTCATCTACATCCCCAGTGCCTACGCCGATACGGATGAGCTGACGGAGCTCTGCAAGGTGGCGGCGGAATACGACGGCCTCTACACCACTCACCTGCGCAACGAATCCACCGCCGCGCTGGCCTCCGTGGCGGAAGCCATCGACGTGACCCGCCGTTCCGGAGTTCGAACCCTGATCTCTCACCATAAGATCGGCGGGAGGCAATGCTGGGGAGACTCTCAGAAGACCATCGACATGATCGAGGCGGCGAATGAAGAGGGCTTGTCGGTGAGCTGTGATCAGTATCCTTACACCGCTTCGATGACGCACTTGAGCGTCTGCGCGCCGCCCAAATACTATTCCGGCGGACTGGCCGGAATGGTAGAACATTTGAAAAATCCCCGGACCAGAGCACGGATTCGCGAAGAGATGAACGATCCGGATACTCCTTATGACAATTATTACTTGAATGCGGGGGGCTGGGAGGGAGTCTTTCTCAGCAAATCTCCGAAACTGCCCGAAGCGGAGAAGATGACCATCGCCGAATACGCGGCGAAAACAGGCCAGGACCCTTTCGACGCGTTCTGTGAGATCATGATCGCCAACCACGGTGTAGCCTCCGCGATCTATTTCTGCATGTGTGACGAGGATTTATTCCGTATCATTCGGTATAAAAACACCGTGGTGGGAACGGACGGAATCATTCGCTCCGCTTCCGACCAAGCACACCCGCGCGCTTACGGAACCTTTCCACACGCAATTCGGGTCTTTGTCAAGGAGCACCACCTCTTTTCCCTGGAGGAAATGATTCGTAAAATGACCTCCTTGACGGCGGAAATCGCCGGGATTCCCAACAAAGGAACGCTCAAAGACGGCTGGGACGCGGATCTTCTCGTCCTGGACTACGATCATCTTTTGGACCGTGCGGACTATGTCCGTCCAAACCTTCCGTGCGAGGGAATCGATCAGGTAATCGTCGGCGGTCAGGTGGTGTATGAGGACAAAAAATTAACCGGAGCCACCCCGGGAAGGGTACTCCGGCTCCACGGCTAAACGCCTACCACACCGCTATGGTGCCGTCGGCTCTGGGCTCCGTCGCTCCGGCGTAGGAGCCTAGTTCCGTTTTCCAGATGATCTGCCCTCTTCCGAAGGTCAGAAAGTCCTCCGCCACCTCAATCCGGTGGCCCAGCCGCCGCAGTCCCTCCACCGCTTCCGCGGGGAAGGACGGTTCCACCAGGACCCGCCGGTCCTCCAGCCACTGCCAGCGGGGAACGTCCAGTGCGCTCTGCGGGTTGAGATGAAAATCCAGAGTGTTCATGATGACCTGCACGTGTCCCTGCGGCTGCATGAATCCTCCCATGACTCCAAAGGGGCCCACCGCCTCTCCGGACTTGGTGAGGAATCCGGGGATGATGGTGTGATAGGGCTTCTTGCCCGGTGCCAGACAGTTCTCGGATTCCTCATCCAGGGAAAAATTGTGTCCTCGGTCTTGGAGACAGATGCCGGTCCCCGGCACCACGATCCCCGAACCGAACTCACGATAGCCGCTCTGAATCATGGAAACCATGTTTCCTTCCTCGTCTGCGGCGCAGAAATACACCGTCCCCCCCTGATCCGGTCTTCCCGGTTCCGGCGTGAGCGCCCGCTCCTCGATCAGCGCCCGGCGCCTGGCCGCGTAATCCTGTGAAAGCAGCTGCTCCACCGACACCTTCATATATCTGGGATCGGTCACATAGCGTTTGCCATCTACGTAGGCCAGCTTCATCGCTTCCAGTTGACGATGATACGTTTCCACCGAGGTCCGCGAATCCTCCGGGAAGGAGAACCCCTCTAAAATATTCAACGCCATCAAAGCTGCGATCCCATGGCCGTTGGGGGGGATCTCCCACACATCATAGCCTCGATATCTTACCGAGATCGGCTCCACCCATTCCGGTCGATAGGCGGCCAGATCCGCTTTCCGCAGAAATCCTCCCTGCCCGGCGCAGCACTCATCGATCCGCTCCGCAAGCTCCCCTCGGTAAAACGATTCACACTTGGTTTCCGCCAGCTGACGAAGCGTCGACCCCAGCTCCTCGGACCCCCATAGCTCCCCGATTTCCGGTGCGCGGCCTTTCGGCGCAAACATTCGAAACCAAGGCTGAAATTCAGCCCCGGTGAAGCTTTGAGAAAATTCCTCATAGCACTGCTTCCATATGGTCCCGATCACCGGAGTGACCGCGAAGCCCTCGGAGGCACAGCGGATGGCCGGTTCAAACAGCGTTTCGAAGGGCAGACGGCCGAAGCGGCGGGACAGCTCCGCCCAGGCCCCGGGAGCGCCTGGCACCGTAATGGGGATCATGCCGTAAGGAGGCATAGCCTCGCAGCCCAGCTCCCGGACCTTTTTCGCCTCGGCCAGCATGGGAGCCGGACCGCTGGAATTGAGGCCGTACGGTTTTCCCGCACACCCGGCGCCTCGTGCCTTTGCTTCCTCTCCCTCCATCCATACCAGGGCAAAGGCATCGGAACCCACCCCGTTGGAAATGGGCTCCACCACCGTCAGGCAAATCGCCACAGCCACCGCGGCATCCACTGCGTTTCCGCCCCTTTTCAGCATTTCCAGTCCTGCCTGCGCCGCCAGCGGCTGCGAGGCACAGACCATACCCTTTTTCCCATAGCACACGCTCCGCCGTGAGGGAGCGGTGTCCTTCCACGCGTCAAACCTCATCTGTCATTCCTCCTATGCCCTACTCCGGCCATCCTCCGGCCGCTTTCCTCTCGTCCTACCTATTAAGATAATCCACCCTCGTGACGCTGTCTACCCGGAAAACGACAAAATTATATTCAGTCAATGGGGAATTCGTGGTAAAATAAACAGATCAAGAAGAAACGAGGTGCTAAGCTCATGGAACAATCTAAGGTATATTTTACGGACATGCGTACCACGCTGGAGGAAAACCTGCTGCAAAAATTGGAACGCCTGATCAAAACGGCGGGAATCGAGACCATCGACTTTCATAAGAAGTTTACGGCAATTAAAATTCACTTCGGTGAGCCTGGAAATTTGGCCTATCTGAGACCCAACTACTCCAAAGTCGTGGCGGATCTGATCCGCAAAAACGGCGGCAAGCCCTTCCTCACCGACTGCAACACGCTCTACGTGGGCGGTCGGAAGAATGCTCCGGACCATTTGGACAGCGCTTATGAAAACGGCTACAATCCCTTTGCCACCGGCTGTCACGTGATCATTGCCGACGGTCTCAAGGGTACGGATGAAGTTCTGGTTCCGGTGGACGGCGACTATGTAAAGGAAGCAAAAATCGGACGAGCCATCATGGACGCGGACGTGTTCATCACCTTGACGCATTTCAAGGGGCATGAGCAGACCGGCTTCGGCGGCGCGTTGAAGAATATCGGGATGGGCTGCGGCTCCCGGGCCGGAAAAATGGAAATGCACAGCGCCGGCAAACCCTTCGTCCGCCGGAAGCGCTGTGTCAGCTGTGGAGCTTGTGTGAAAAACTGCGCCCACGGAGCAATTACCTTCGTGGAGAAAAAAGCGCAGATCAACCATGACAAATGCGTAGGCTGCGGCCGCTGTATCGGTGCCTGCCCCGTGGATGCGGTAACCCCGCCCAACGACGAATCCACCATCGTGCTCAATCGGAAGATCGCCGAATACACCGCGGCGGTGATCAAGGACCGCCCGCACTTTCACATCAGCCTGATCGTGGATGTTTCCCCCAACTGTGACTGTCACAGCGAGAATGATGCGCCTCTCATTCCCAATATCGGAATGCTGGCCAGCTTCGACCCGGTGGCGCTGGATCAGTGCTGTGCGGACCTCTGCCAAAAACAGCCGGTACTTTCCAATTGTCTGCTGACGGACAAGGAAAATCCCTACGCCCACATCGGACACCCCTGTCGGCCGGAAGAGGAACGGGACCACTTCGACATGGCCCATCCCAATACCGACTGGCGGGCCTGCATCCAACAAGCGGTCAAGCTGGGAATCGGTACGGACCAATACGAAATGATTACAATTTAAAAGGAGGGATACCGCTATGAAACAAGAAGCCTTGGAAGTGATGAAAAGCCGCAGAAGTGTTCGCAAGTTTCAACGGGAACAGGTAAAAGAAGAGGCGCTGCAAGCCGTGCTGGAAGCCGGAATTTACGCGCCTACGGGGAAGGATACCCAGTCCCCTATTATCATCGTCGTGCAGGACCCCGAAACGATCCGCACCTTGAGCGCGATGAACGCCAAGGTCATGGGAGTCAATTCCGATCCTTATTACGGAGCCCCCACTATTCTGCTGGTTCTGGCGGACCGCGGCGTCTCCACCCCGGTTCAAGACGGCTGTGCGGTCATGACCAACCTGCTCAACGCCGCTCACGCAGTGGGCCTGGGCTCCTGCTGGGTCAATCGGGAACAGCAGATGTTCGACAGCGAGGAAGGCAAAGCTCTCCTCAAGGCCTGGGGAGTCGAAGGCGACTACCTAGGAGTAGGCGGCATTGCCCTGGGCTATCCGGCGGCCGAACTGCCCAAGGCCTCGCCGCGAAAGGAGCACTACGTTTACTACGTTCGGTAGATCGTATCACTCATTTCAATAAAAAACGAAGAATCCTATCCTTATTGGGCATTATTTCTCCTAAAAGGATAGGATTCTTCCGTTAAATAGACAGGAATTTGATGCAGTCATAACAATCGAATTCCAGCATCAGGCGCTCTTCGCTGGCAAAAGAATCTTCGCCGCCGATCAACAGGTAATCCGGATTCCTGTTTCAAACTTTTGGTCATCCACAATGACCCGCACATCATACGTGCCGGACAAACCGGCTTTGTTCACCGCGGTTCTGGTATTCCGTTCGTCGGAATCCATGAACGTTCCGCAGCACATGGCCAGATGGCTCACCGCCGTAGTGGAGATGAAATAGCGATGCTTCTCCCCGCCCTGTTCCAGCATCAGCATCACCAGCTGACCCTTCTCAAAACGAGAGTAGAAGGTGAAGCGGTCGTCCTCTTCCTCGATTCTGGCTCCATACTTCTCAGGCATCAGCTCTCCGCAGGGCTCCAGGGGAATATCCGTATCGAATTCCTTGGTCACACCCATCTTTCCCAGACGTTTTCCTTCGCCCAGCTCCAGGTTCCATCCGTCCGTGTACAGCTTCATCTTTTCCCCTCGGTAGTAATTCCCCGGCAAATGAAGATCCATCATCACCTTGCCATCGCAGACCTCCACCGTTCGGGTCTCCAGACGAGCGCCCGCAAGATCCTTGATCCGGGAGCCCAAACCGTCCGCCGGTTCTCCGTTGAGATAGGCAATTCCTCCGGAATGCACCATGTAATGCCCTTCATTATAATATTCCACGTTGCAGATATAGGGGGAATAGAAATCGGCGCCCCGATCCTTCCCGTACTCCCACACCTGACGAATGGTCCGGTCGTCGGTGTTGATCCGGTAGCGGACCCCTCTGGAATAGCTGTCCTTCGCTTTGGCGTAGTTTTCCTTTTTTTTCGATCCCCAGTGATGATTGTCAAAGCACATCACATCGCCGTCCGGCGTGATCAAGGATGCGTGCTGTTCATACTGCCACTCAAAGTTCTCGCCTACCGGCCGGAAGAAATACCGATCCACCCAATCCTGTGGCCAGCCCTCGGGATCGCTGATGATCCAATTGAGCTTACCGCTTTCAAAATCGATGTTGACCATCGCATCCATGTGGCGGCCGGATAACGTGAGGGAATCCGTGATTTCATCATACCACACCGCATTGTTGTGGAACCAGTCCTCATCGCTCCAGCTGCCGGATTTTCCTTCTCCTACGGGAAGAAAATCACGGTAGTCCCAGGTCTTGATAATTTCGCCGTTTTCCCGGTTGATGAGGACACAGTGGTCCTCCACCGTTTCTCCCGTAAAATCGTCCGTAAGAGAAAGGATGCTGCCATCCGGCATCTCAAATTGATCGTGATGATATCCGCCGGGGAGGCAGAATTCTTTGTAGATCTTTCCGACCAAATCCATCTCATACAGGCCGCTGACGTAGTACGGCAGGCGCAGCAGACGATCTGTTCCGATGAGAATATGACCATTTTTCGTACGCTTCATATCAAAGATACAGGGCACGTTCAGATGCCATCTCACCTCTCCGGCAAAGTCGAAGCCGGATGCCAGGGAATCCACCGCCGGCGTAACGAAGATGATATCGTCCTGGAGATATTCCGGAGTGGTCTCCATGGAATAACACATTTCCTGTCCTCCGAACACGTCCGGAGTTTCAATGGTGATGATCCGGGCTTCCTGACGATAGGGCCTGATTTCCACTTGATTCCGATAATTTCCGTAAAGGCCCAGCACCGGCAGAATGTGCGTTTTGGCCT
This sequence comes from uncultured Bacillota bacterium, assembly GCA_959606705.1. Taxonomy (GTDB): domain Bacteria; phylum Bacillota; class Clostridia; order Peptostreptococcales; family Anaerovoracaceae; genus CAUHLX01. The sequence goes on from CAUHLX010000025.1 coordinate 9,148, forward strand.
TGGGAAAAGTATGATGAATATCGGCCTGGGCGGTTTTCCCCAGCACGGTTACGGTGACAGCCGTCTCCTCTTCGGTGCGAAACAGAATCACCGCGGCCAAAGGATTGATGAGGTAGGGATTGTATTTCACCAGCGGCTTTTTCACCGTGTAGTCCCCCGCCTCAAATTCCGCCAGCATTTCCCGTTCAGCTCGATTCTGTAAATCGATCAAGCTCTCTTTATAGTTATATTGAATTGTCTCCATCGGACTCGCCTCCCTTTTGTCGTTCCAGTCTCACGCCTGCTGCTCCCGAATCATCTTTACGATCAGCGGCTTCTGCTGCAATCCCTGCAGCCGATCAAGCTCCGTGCCGTCCTTTAATAAAATCATGGTAGGATAGCCGGTTACTCCGTATTCCTCCGCCAATTCCGGATTCTGATCGAAGTCCACCTGCAGTACGGTAAAGTCCTCTCCGACCTCCTTGAGAACATCTCTCAAAACGAATCCCAGCATCTTGCAGGGACCGCAGGTGGAGGAGAAAAACTCGGCCATCAGCAGGCCGTCGTTGACCTGGGCTTGAAACTCTTCGCTCGTTACTTGTTTCAGCATCTGTCATCATCCTTTCTTCTTAAAACCGCTGTACATAGTGGGAAGCTTCCTGTGCGGCGATGGCGCCGTCAGAGCAGGCGGTGATCACCTGTCTCAGATTCTTGGTCACACAGTCTCCGGCGCCGTAAACCCCGGGGATCCTCGTCTCCATGCGTTCGTTGACCTCCACATAGCCCATCGAATTGAGGACTCCCAGCTCGGCAAAGCTTTCCGTGGTAGGCGTCAATCCGATGTATTCGAATACGCCGTCACAGGAGACCGATCGCTCTTCCCCGTTTTCCGTGGATTTGAACCGCACGCCTTCCAGTTTTGAATCTCCTAAAAACTCCAAAATATCCTGATAAGGATAGATCGTCACATTTTCCATGGCCCGAAGCTTGTCGCAGGCCATCGGGTCGGCCGTGAGATCGAACATCGTAACGATGGTCAGCGAGTGGACGATTCCCGAAAGGAAAATGGATTCTTCCACCGCCGAGTTGCCTCCGCCGATGACCACCACATCCTTTCCCCGGTATCTGGCCCCGTCGCAGATCGCGCACCAGCTGATGCTCTGTCCGCGAAACCGCTCCTCTCCCGGAATATCCAGACATCTGGGCCGGGTTCCGGCAGCCAGGATCACCGCGCGGGCGGTAACGCTGAGATCATCCTCTAAGCAGATCACGCGCTTTTCCTCTCCCAGATCCTCCACTCGCACCACCGTGCGATAATCAAAGGTAATATTCTCAAATTTCCGGGTATGTTCATACATTTGATAAGCTAAATCCGCTCCGTTGACGCTTCCCAAACCCGTGTAATTCTCAATTTCATTGGTATTGATAATCTGTCCCCCCGGTGCCAGACGGTCCAGCATCAGGACCTTCATGTCCGCCCGAGCCGCGTAGATCGCCGCCGTCATTCCCGCGGGACCTGCTCCGATAATGATTACGTCATATTGTGCCACAGCGCACCAACCTCCTTCGTTCCGGCCTTCCGCCGGTTCTCTTGATCCGTTCTTTGATCTTACGCCCCTATCTTACCTCCCCGGGTCTGCCGAAGATATAACGCAGGTTATCTTTTTCCGTATCATTCAACAAAAAAATGTGGTAATATGAGGAATGCCAAAGGGATGAGAAAGGAGGCTTTCTATGAATCGTTCGGATAAAAATGAGGCTGCGCCGGAGGCAGTATGGAAATGTCTCACCGATTTGGGTAAAAAGTTTCAAGTGCCGCGTTCCACCTCGCTCTACCAGCAGGATACGGACCCTTCGAAGCACGTGGTTTATCTGCTGGAGGATGGGATCTGTTCCCTGGCCAGCACCACAAAAAACGGTGAGGAACAGATCTATCTGTACTTTCACGCACCACGCATCATTTCCTTCAATCACCTGCTGGTCAGCGGCAGGCACCGGGAGGAAAAGCCTTTGTTTTCCATCGTGACCAAAACCCCCTGCACCATGTACCGCATCCCGGACGAGACCTTCCGTCAATTGATCGTGACCGATCCACAGGTCAATTCCTTTCTGATTCGGACCCTGGCGGACAATTATGAGGAAGTTCTGATTCATTTTCACCAGATGCAGGAGGAGTCCGCGACGGTCCGGCTGTGCCGTCTGCTGTTTTCCATCTCTCAACTCCAGGAGGGCAAACGAAAAGCTCCTCGTTTCTTTACCTACGAGGAGCTCTCCAAATATCTGGGAACACATCCGGTCACGGTGTCCCGCATCATGGCCAAACTCAAGCGAGAAGGCTGGCTGTCAAAGAACAGCCGGGAAATCATCATCGAAGACGAGGAAGCGCTGCGCAAGCTGATTGAAACGGAATCCTCCCTGGCTTATTAAACGGAGAACCTACCGCTTCTCGAAATCTTCTCGAATTCTCCGAAGGACTTCCGGGTCCGTAAGCGCGCGGAGGATCATGAGGCAGATCAGCTGCGCGCCTTTTTCGATCACCGGTCCCATCCGGTCCCGCTCTTTCATAAACTCCGCGAATTCCCGGGTGTGAAGGGGCACCGGCTCATCCGTCACGGCCAGCGCCGGATGAAAGGCCGGACACCTCCAGCTCACATTGCCGATATCGGACGAGCCCTTATTGGTCCCGTCCCCCTGATACAGGGGGAGACCCAGCTCCTGAAACAACTCGGAAAGCAGCTGTTCTCCCGCCGGATTCGGCTTCAAGCTATCCAGAGGAGCTCCGCATTCCTCAATCTCCACTTCGGTCTGCGTCGCCATGGCCGCGCCTCTGGCACAGTCGTGCACCAGCTCCACCACCTGGTTCAAATAACGACTGTCCGGGTAACGGATCACATAATCGGTGGTCACGTTTTCCGGCACCACATTGCAGGCGTCGCCTCCGTGGGTGATGATCCCGTGGATTCTGGTGTCCGGCTTTACGTGCTGCCGCATCATATCCATTCCGTGGATCATAAGCATCGCGCCGTTCAGCGCGTTTCTCCCTTCCCAGGGGCAAGCGGAGGCGTGAGCCGGACGCCCTTTAAACTGAAAACGGAACGCCGACAGCGCCATAAAATTCATCTTGAGCATGTTGCCGTGGTGCATGTGAAGCATGATGACGAAGGAATAATCGTCAAACAGCCCCTGGTCGGACAGCATGACCTTTCCCCCGTTCATTTCCTCGTCAGGTGTCCCGATCAAATCGATATTGCCCCCCAGCTCACCGGAAGCCTCTTGCAAGGCCAGCGCCGCCAGCAGGCTGACGCTTCCGCTGGCGCAGTGGCCGCAGCCATGTCCGATGGAGGGCAAAGCGTCATATTCCGCCAAAATTCCGATTTTTACGGAAGAATCGGGATCTCTCCTTACCTCCGCTCGGAATGCGGTGGGAAGACCGCCGAAATGCCGCTCCACCGGGATCCCCCGCGCCTCCAGAATTTCACAGAACGCCTCGCAGGCGTGAAATTCTTCTCCTGATATTTCAGGATGCTCCGCCAGCTCACAGCTCAGCTCCAGCGCCGTCCCCCGATTCTCGGCAATTGACTCGAATACTCCATTCTTCCATTCCTCCAACGATTTCATCCCTTTAACCTCCCTTAGAACGGACCGTAATTAATAGCGCAGGCGATGGCGATAAACACAGCCTCCAATACCAGCATGATGCCAAATAACGGAACGAAAAATCTCCACCATTTATTCAATGGAATCTTAGCGATCCCGCACATGATGATCGTGCTGCCGGTCGGCCAGAACAGGTTGGAATAGCCGTCGCCCATCTGATAGGCTAATACTGCGATCTGCCGGTTCAAGCCCACCAAATCGGACAGCGGTACCATGATCGGCATCACCGCCGTGGCCTGACCGCTTCCCGAAGGGATGAACAGGTTCATGATGTTCTGGAAGATCAGCATGCCTTCCGCCGCCACCCAAGTGGGAAGAACCTTCAGCGGCTGATACAGCGCGTAGATCACCGTGTCCAGAATGTTCCCTTCCTGCATCACCACCATGATGGCTCTGGAAATTCCTACGATCAAGGCTCCCACGATGATGTCCTTGCAGGCGGTGAGGAAATTGCTTACGATTTCGTTGGGCTTCATCTTCCATACGATGGAAATAATAATGGCGGAGAATAGGAACATAGCCGACATTTCATCCAGATACCAGCCCTTTTTTAAAGTGGAATAGACGATAATGCCGATGGTCCCAAAGAGCAGCACGATGGTCAGCTTCCGTTTGGCGGTAAACTCCATTCCGTCCAGCTCACTGCGGTCCATCTCCAGATTCCCCATATCCACTCCGGCCATCAGACTCTTGGTGGGATCCTTCTTGACCTTGGCGGCGTAGCGCATGATCCAGATAATCCCCACCGCCGAGAACACCACGAACATGATGATCCTCAGTCCAATCCCCGAAAACAGAGGCAGCTCGGCGATCCCCTGGGCAATTCCCAGGCTGAAGGGGTTGGTGGTTGCCGAAGCAAAGCCGATGGCCACCGCCATCCCGGACATGGCCATACCTACCATTGCGTCATAGCCCAAAGCCATGGCCAGCCCTACGAAAATGGGAATCAGTCCGTAGATCGTGTCCCATTCCCCATAGGTAGATCCCGCCAGCGCAAAGATCACGAAGAAGATGGGAATCAAAAGGGAATCATGCCCTTTTACCAGCTTTAAAAGCGCGTTGATCGCCGCGTGAAGGGAACCGGTCTTCGTCACGGTGAACACACAAAAATACGCGAAAAAAATCAGAAATACGATGCTGGAAGCGGATACGAAGCCTTTCTGTATGCACAGAAACAATCCGTATGGCCCCACAGGCGTGGCTTCCACCTGGTGATAGGAATCTGCGTCCATCATCACCAAGCCGGTGGTTTCATCGGTCACCCGCTCAAAATTGCCCGCGGGTATGATCCAGGTAATAATTGCGGCTACCACCACCAGGGTAAACAGAATGACAAACGCGTGTGGAAACTGAAATTTCTTTTTGTTCAAGCCTTCATTGGAACCCAAGTCTCTCATCTCCTTTAAAATCGTCTGAATGTTCCATCGGTTTATTGGTATCATATCATCGAAAAAGAAGGCCTGAATATAACATAGGTTATGGTCTGATAAAAAATAATCAATCAAAAAGGCCCCCGAAGGGGGCCTGTGAGTCCGGAAAGGGAGGTGCGCAAACGTCCTCGTGCGTCCTCCCTCCTATGATGTCAGAGAAGCGTCGATCAATCGACCTTTCCCACGAATGCGTCGTAGATTGCCTGAATTGCCTTTTCAAATTCGTCATTTTCCACGCCCACTACGATGTTCATCTCGCTGGAGCCCTGATCGATCATGCGAATGTTGACCCCCGCTTCAAACAGCGCGGTAAACAAGGCGGCGGACACGCCGCGGCGTTTGGCCATCCCCGCGCCGACGGTAGCGATCAGTGCCATGTTGTCGAAGACATCCATCTTATCCGGCTGCAGACGACGCTCGAACTCTTCCAGAATGTCATCCAGATGACCATCCAGCCGCTTCTTGTTGATCACCACGGAAATGGTGTCGATGCCGCTGGGCAGATGCTCAAAGTTGATGTTGTACTCCTCCAAAATGCTGAGAATCCGGCGAACGAACCCTATCTCCGCGCTCATCATGTTCTTGTAGATGGCGATGACCGTAAAGTCCTTGCTCCCCGCGATTCCCGTGATGATCCGCCCCTCGTCCAAATGCGGCTGGGAAACGATGGTGGTT
>CAUHLX010000026.1 GCA_959606705.1 uncultured Bacillota bacterium
CTAATGTAATCACCGTATTCCGAATCGAACGGATCGCGGAAGAGGACTCCGCCGCCGATCAAAATTCAAACCCGGATGAAAAATGAGCTCAAAAACATTCTATGCCGGAGAGACCTGAAGGGTTCCTCCGGCATTTCCTTTAATTCTCGGAAAAATAACGATCGAATCGTTGAAGCATCGAAGCGATTTCCGCCCGAGGGGCCGTGCCCGTGGGATCCAGGTATCCCTGGCCCTTTCCCACGATAATCCGATTGGTGACCGCCCAGTCCATGGCCTCCGCCGCCCAAGAGGCGGTATCCGCTCCGTCGAAGAAGCTCTTCGGGGAATCCGCCGAACGGACAGCATAGCCCTTTGTCCGGGCATACTGCCACAGAATCAGCGCCAGCTCCTGTCGAGTCACGGGCGCTTCCGGACGAAACACCCCGTTCCCATATCCTTTGATCAGGTTTTTCTCCGCAGCCCAATTCACTGCTTGTGAGTAATATGCGTCATCCGCTACGTCAGAGAAGAGTGCGGTTCCGCTGCCTGCAGGTGCGCCCTCCTGTCGCCAAAGGATGGTAACGATCATGCCCCGGCTGGCGGCTGAATAGGGAAGAAACGTATCGCTTGCGGTTCCATTCATGAGACCCTTTTCATAGACGTACTTGACACTTTCATAGAACCAATTGCCTTCCTTCACGTCAGTGAAGGGGTTCCAGGACAGACGCGCTTCCGCGGGCTTGAAAGTGACGGTGACAGTCGCTTTTCCGTCAGGCTGAACGTAGGACCAGGTACCGTTCCCGTTGTCCTTGACGGGAATCTTCTTGCCGTTTTGGTCGGTGACGATAACTTGACTTGCCGCATAACCGTCATCAGGCTTTGTGTGGATGGTGACGGTCGTACCTGGTCTGGCTCTCTGTGGATCAACGCTGGCAGAGCCGTTATCACTATCGGAGACTTCCGGCCCCGGCGCAAGATGTGCTCCTGCTCCGGCGCCGCCGCTGCCCTCTGTCAGCGTCTTTTCCGCGAAGAATACGAAATGACTGAAGGAGCTGACTTCGAACACGGCGTAGACTCCGTCGGTCTCGTTGACCAGCCAGAAATCCCCAATGCGGCTGCGGCCTCCGTTGTCCTTGACATGCCAAATTTCCAGGGTGTCGTTCCGATAACCGTCGGGCACCTTCAGTTTGACCAGCACCCGCTCACCCGCTTTAGGCTGTACCATCTCCTGTGCGGTTGGCATATCGGCAGCGGCGGCATCATCGTAGATCTTTGCCACCAGTTTAATGTCCACTCGCAAGGCTTCGTCCTTACCTGCCGGGGTGGGCGGCATGATCTCGGGCCCACTCTCGGTCATAACCACGCAGATCACGGTCTTGGGCGCGGAAGCGCTTTCAGCGGGCAGCTCCACCTTTCCCGCGAGGCCCGCCACTTCCACATTGGTATTGGCGGTCTCGGCGGTATTGACGTACTCCAGGTGGGCCATCAAGGCGGCATACTCGTTGTTCAGCCGCTTCTTGGCCTCATCATTGATGAGTTTGCGTCCGGCGTCGGTGAGCTTCTCATAGGCAATCTTGGCTTCCTCGATGGCTTTCTTATGGTTCTCATAGCCATGTCCGCCGGTGCTGCCGGAAGGGGATTCATTCCTCGTATTTTCACAATCGTCGAGGTCGGGAGCGGTCTCACCGCTGGGGAGCGTGACGGTACTGCCCGCACTGTGGTCGGGAATGGCATCGATCTGATCCGCAGCATCCTTTACGGTATCCACGGCCTCCTTCAGGATTCCGGCTTGGCCATCCGCAGCCTCATCCACCAGCTTTTTCTGATCATCGGTCAGATTTTCATAATCATTCAGAACCTCCTTGACCTCATCCATATCCCCTGGCGCTAGCTGGTCGACATTAATGCCTGCCAGCTTGTCAATGACCAGCTGAGCTGCGTTGAGATCGTCCACCAGTTTCTGATAGTCCCGCATAGTCTGCTCGGACAGCTCGCCCACGGCCGCCTCGCTCAGGGCGTCGTAGTCCTTGATAAGCTGTCGTATTTTCTCAACGGTAGGGGCGCTCTTCGTCCCCTCCACTTTGGCGGTAAACTTCGCCGAGGCTTTTTCATCCTCGGTCATTTCATTCAGCATGTTCTGATACTTCTTGTCCAGTTTGGTTTTCAGCGTGCCGTCCACCAGGCTTTTTTCGTCGGCGGTTAAGGAGTCATATGCTCCCTTGGCGCTGTTGAGGGCATCTTTCGCAGGCGGCTCGCTCAAGGACTTAATTTTGTCCTCTGCGGCTTGTGCGTGCTGGCGCATCGTCTCCAGCTCATCCAGCTGTTTCCGTTCCGCATTCGGGAAAGCGTCTTTCTGCTTGTCGGTCAGACCCTTGCAGGCGTTTTCGGCATCCGCGATCAAATCTTTGACATCCGGAGTATAGGGCTTGCGGATGTCTTTCAGCAGATCCAGCACGCCATCGATGGCGGAAAGGTCGGCGATAACGCTCTCCTTGTCCTCCATCGCGGCGGCGACCTGGTCCACTAGAGCCTTAGGGCCAGGATCGAGCTTGTCGTAAGCCTCCTGGGCAGCCTGCTTCTCTTCATAAGATCCGCCGGGCTTGGTGACAGCACCCGCGGCGTCACGCTCCGCATCCAGGTTGGCGTTGGCCAGCTGCTCAATGACCTTCTGCGCGGTGTCAGCGTCTTTTTTCATCCGTATCAGCTCGTCTTTCACGTCGCCGGAGACTTTATCCTTAATGTCATCAGGCAGGGCGTCGTAGTCCTTGACCGCCTGCTTGATCTCGTCGATGGTATCGGCGCTGCGAATCGCGTCGGTCACACCGTCCGTGGCGGCCTGCGCTTTATCCTTAAGGAGACTCATCAGCTTTTCATAGGCGGCCCGGGCATCGTCGCTCCTAGAGAAGCGGCTCTTAATCACCTCGCTCTGGCTATCGTACCATACCTTGGCGGCCAGGATCTCCGTGTAAGCGGATTCCTCGTTCAATTTTGCCGCCATTTCGGATAACTCGTCGATTTTTAATTCCACCTGCACGATTTTGGTTTCCGTTTTCTCATTGCCCGCCGCGTCTTTTCCCACAGCGGTCACCGTGTAAATCCCATTTTCGCTCAATACTCCGTCGAATTCCTCTCCGTCCCGGGTAAGTGTTAAGGCTGGCAATGGGTCCTGGTCATCCTCCGCCGTGACCGTCGTCGTGGTCTTGCCATACCATTTCCCTGAGGCGAGCTCCGGCTCCCAGGTCAGAACAGGCGTGGTCTTGTCGATATAGATGATGGCAATCTCCTCGCCGTAGTCCGTATGGAAGCCGACGGCATCCCTCACCCTCACGCGAACAGGAGCATCCGCAGTCGTGTTGGCCGTGTAGGTCTTGCTGTTTTCCGCCTGCCAAGTCTGTCCACCGTCAAAGCTGTAGGGCTCCGCAGCCAAGCCGGAATAGCTGTCGTAAGCGCCGTTGATGGCGAGCGTCACGTCAGCATTGGTCCACGCGGTGGGATTTCCTGTCACGGTAAAGCTTCTGGCAGGCGGGGTGGTATCCACTCGCAGGATTTTTTTCAGGTGAGCGGTCTCGTTGCCCGCCTCGTCCTCCGTCCAGATTTCCAACGTATTTTCCCCGTTGAGGTTCATCATAATTTGCCAGGAATTCTCCGCCGTCAAGCTCTTCTTCGTCCCGCTGGTTGACGGGGACGAGTAGATCATATAGTAGGTCTTGACAGGTATGGTTCCGCCGCCTTCCATGTAAATAACTTCCTTTGGGGTTACCGTGACGGAAGGACGTGCGGTCCACCAGTCCTCCGCGGGCTCCCCGACCCGGATCGGATCGGGGATAATGGTGAGATCTTGCTCGCCGTAGGCATTCTCCCCTGCCGTCAAAACCTCTTCGGGCAGGGCGCGGTATTTGACGGTGACTTCCGTGATTTGCGTCCCCACTTTTCCTGCTCCGCTGATGGCACGGAACTGGTAGGTATCTCCATCGTCGGTGGCGGCGTTGGTGCTGTGAACGATGGGTTTTTCGTAGTCCGTCCACTCCTCCTCCGTGCTCAGCTTGTACTGGAGACGTACGCCGCTGACGTTGCCGTTATTGCCTTTCTCAGCAGTCAGTGTGATGGGCTTGGCGGTAAAGGCGCCCGTATATTTGCCCTGCTCCGTCTTGGCCGTAACCTTGGGGGCAACGGGTGTGTTTTGATCCAGCTTGATTTTTTGTTCCGCCACGGCGGAGACATTTCCCTGCTTATCCTTGGCTCTGAGACGCACCGTATACTCGCCGTTGGCGGTGATAGCAAAACGATCATCGCTATAGCTGGTTTTCCATTTCACCCCGTCCATGGAGTATTCCCATTTGTCGATGCCGGAGGCGTCCGATTCGTTGATAATCGTTTCGGGATCGTCCGGCGCTCTGAGCCAGGGGTCCTCCGCGTTTACACACACCTTTAGATTGCTCGTGTACCAGCCGTCGTCACCCTGTGTGCCTTCGATCATTCCAAACGTCGCGATGGGAGACGTCTCGTCCTTCCAAATAATCTCATAGGCGAGAGACTGCCATTCCTCGTTGCCATCGGTACATTGCACGGTGAAAAATTCGCCCACCGGGCAGGAGATGGTACAGGTATAGGTGCCGGCCTCAGCGTCGTAGTTGGTATGGTCGATTTCGGAGAATGGATCGTAAAGCGTCACCAGATCACCTGTGGTGCCGATATAATAATCCATGTACTTGAGACCGGATGGGGCGGTGACTACGACTGTCAGCTCCGTGGTATTTCCCTCGTTGGAGGTGGGAACGTACACAATTTTATTCGGACCCACGGTCTGCTCGCCCTCAACGGTCACCGTCGTAGAACCGCTATTCCGAGGAGGCAGTAAATTGGTCTCGGACAAAGCTTTTGGCCGAGCGTCCGGAGACTCCGTGGGCTCGTTCCCCGGCGCGTCGGGAGGGATGACAGGCGGTTTCAATTCCTGTGTTTTTAAGCCGCCGCAAGTCTCGTCGTGGACGTGCTGACAGTTCAGCACCTCCTCATAACAGGCCTCGGTATGGACGTGATTCTCGCTCTCCTCCAATCCGCAGACCATTTCTCTGGTGCGGCAGGTTTCGTCGTGACTGTGACCGCACGCGCCCGTCTCCTCGCCAAAGACAGGGACCGGCAGCAGAGAGAACACCATGTACAACGTCAAAGTCAGAGCCAGAGCCCTACGGGGCGCTCGGCGGCGCAGCAGCATATTACACCATTGTTCCATCATGATAATCTCCATTCCGCCGCTGACGCAAGCGGCACAAAACTGTTTTATTTACTGCTAATTTTATATGCCAATAACCAGTTCGTTTTCAATTTGTCGAAATACGCATTTGATTCGTCGAAATCGCAGCCACGCAAAAACGGCAAGGTTCCTCTTGCCGTTTTCCATTCACTAATTTATTGAAATTTCATACCACTATCGATGTAGATGTACCGTTTTCGTCCCATATTCATTCCGTTTAAAGTGTCAATAGCGGTACATTCAGTCCGTTTTTTCCTTTCAATTTCGTTTTCGGATCATTCTCTGCTTGCTTCCTCGATAGAAGGAAATCGTATCGTAAACACAGTCCCCTCTCCCGGCGTAGAGCTCACCTCCACGGAGCCTCCCATCTCTTCCACCGTAAGCTTGACGATATAAAGACCCAGACCGCTCCCTTCATTTTTCTGTTTTCGGACCGTATAGAAGCGCTCAAAGATGTGGGGAAGATGTTCTTCCCCAATCCCACAGCCCGTATCCCGCACCTGGATCGCCACCCGGCTGCCTTCCAATCGGGGTTGAATGGAAATCGTTCCTTCCTGGGGGGTAAAGGACAGCGCGTTATAAATCAAATTCTCAAAGAGAGTCATCAGTTTTTCTCGCTGTCCGTGAATGCTCACCGATGTGCCGAGGGTCCCAACTTCGAAATGGATTCCCGCCGCGCTGGCCTCCGGCTCATTGCAGGCATACAGCTCCGCTAAAAGCTCGTCGAGGTCGATCTCTTCCGCCGCCGGACCCATCCGGTCAAAGTCGTTGAGGGTGTTCAAGGCTTGAATCCGCCGGCGCATTTCCAGGTTCTCGTTTTCGATGAGTGCAATATATCCCTTAAGCTCTTCATCGACTTCCACTCCCCCTTCCCGAATGAGGGTAATGAAGCCGTGAATCGCCGCGATGGGCGCTTTCAAATTGTGGGCCATATCGGAGAAAAATCGTTTCCGTTCCTCCAGAACCGTGGAAAGCTCCGCGGTGCGCACCTCCACCAGCTCTTCCAAATGCGTGGTCAGCGTTAGATTTTCTTTCAGGATCGCGGCATTACGCCAGATCATCAATCCGGCGAAAATGAGCACCAGCAGAAAGTTTGCCCACTCACTCTGCCATCCGGTGTGGATCGGCTCGAAATAATTGTTGTCCAGCAGGTTGGCAAACAAGCTGAATCCCAGGACGGAACACCCGGCCAGCGTAAATTCCGCCGCCGGATCCGGAGAGCGAACCGCCCCCACTCCGGCGCACACCGCTAGATAAAGCCAGCAGAGCATTCGATATCCGTCCATTGCCATTCCATATGGATTGACGGCCCCTCCGGAGCCCGGTATAATAACTGTTACGAACATAAAACAAGCGGCGGCAGCCGTCAGCAGGAACGGGTAAGCCCCTCGGCGAAACCACGTCGTTTCATGCCATCCGGCCACCACCGTGGAAATCGCCGCCGCCTCCGCCCAAGTGAGCAGTCTGGCGGCATCCTCCAAAGCATAGCTCAGCGGACCGGAGCCTCCAAGCTGCCATACGAAGGGGTGAAGGCCCTGAACCGCAACGGCCAGACAAAGCAAGCCAAAGTGAAAAAACAGAGGATCCCGCTGCCTTGTGGACCAGAGGATCAGAGAGAACAGCGAAAGCGTCACGGAGGAAATAATGAGAGCCGCGTAGAACAAGCTGCGCAGCAGCGCCAGCCGGTCAATGACAGAAGGAATCCCCAGCGCCGGCGGGTAAGTCAGCCCGCTGTAATAGTGACTGTGATTCTCCGTGCGAAGCACCAGTTCGGTTTCTTCCTCAGCCGGAAATTCCACCTGTGTTCCGCTCCCCCGAACTGCCCGGATTTTTCCATCGATCCGCAGTGTATAATCCGTAAAGATTTCCGGAAGCTCCAGCGTGAGAATTTGCGGTTCTCCCTCACAGTGAAGTACCAGCCGGTATTCCGCCGTACCGAACGGAGAGCTTCCACCGGGAACAAAGGAAAAATTGGAATACTGTCCGATGAAGGTATCCAGCGTCTCTCCCCCATCCACTGACAGCTTCCAGCCATCGATCAGGAACAAGGGGTGAAGCAGATCCGTTTCGGTTACGGTCAGAACACCGTCGCGCCCCGCAGGCTGATCATTGGTGTACTTGTTATCGTACTGATACAGGGCGCCAAAGAACACCCAAGCTGCCAACAACACTCCCAAAATTACCAGAACGGTTTGACCGCCCGTTTTTTTACTCACCCGTTAACGCTCCTTTCTCAATCGAATTTACGGAGGCTCTGTCTTGCTCTTTTATTCTACACGATCACGCATCATAATGGTTATCCTTTTCATCTGCGTCCTTTCCGGTCTCTGCGCTTCGCCGAAGGCGTCAGCCTGGACTCCTCCCAGCCGGTCATCCATCGACAGCCTCGAGGCTCTGCTGGAATGGTATCCTCAAGGAGGCAATTGTCGTCTCACCAACGAAATTGTCATTTCCCAACCGGTCACCTTGTCTCAAACAAAAGGCGCCGATATCGATGGAGACAGCGTCAACCGCATCCGCATCGTTTCCGGTGGAGCCCTGATAATCGACAGCAGCAAAACCCGTTTCTCCGGTACGGGAAGTTTCGCGGTGGAAGACGGCGGCACGCTCACGTTAAAAAGCGGGGGGATCTGGGGTGCCCATGACCAAGACGTCATTCTCCTGAGTCCCGGCGCCGTGCTGAATCGAACTCCGGGCTTCTATATAGAGGGCATCATTTCCAACGGTCCGGCGCCGGCGGAGATCACCGGTCTATCCGACGAGACCCCGGCCTTTACCACATTTGCCGGACCGCCTCCCGAAACCTTTTCCCTGCCTCAAACCGTGGCTGTGGCCATCGACCCGCCTCTGCCGGATGGAAGCACCTTGGATGTACCCGTAGATTGGGATCTTTCCGCCAAAAGTCTCACGCTGCCCGGGGTATATCAGGTGCCGGGAGCTCTGGACGAAGAGGAGCTTGCAAAATTAGGGGTATCCAATCCCTTGAAGCTTTGTCCCACTCTCACGCTGACCCTGACCACGCCGGGCCCTATCACCTCCATGGAGGGAACCTTGATCGACGTAACCGCCTCCAACCAGGTCATGGTACAGCTCAAACTGCCGCCGCTGCCGGATACGGTCACCGCCCTTTATGCGGAGCACAGTCCCGACCAGGTCAACTGGACACGCTCCACCTGGTATGAACCTTGGACGGATCGGGAGGAAGATAATTTTCTGCAGTTGTTTCCCATAGAAACGGAGGCCGACAACTATTTAGTAGACAGATTTCAGGTCGATTACCAACCGATCTATGTGAGAGTGGAAGTCTTGGGTTCTCCCTATGAGGGCTTTACCAACGTCGTAACGATCACGCTCCCGGGTTCGGATGACGAAACGGCTTCCAATGATCGAAACGACGGCAGCAGCGGCGGCAACCGGGGAGGCGGAGGTCAGGGAGAGAGCGAACGGCTTCTGCCGGAGGATTCTTCTTTGAACGCCTCCGACTCTGTCTCCGTCATGGATCTATTAAACAGACTCAGGAATTTTCAGCCCGTCGAGCTGCCCATTCGATTTCCCCTTCATAACCTGTTCTCGTCGCCGGAATCCCCGAATTCACCGGAATTGTCAAAATTTCCGGTGACAGCGGATACGGAGGACGATTCATGGAAACCGGGATCAATTCCTGCTGCTTATGAGTGGCAAGCGAAGGAAACAGCCTCCGGCAAGTCAGTCACGCCGTCGAGAATGGTCGGTTCGGCCGATTTCACGGAAAATCCCACGCCGGCCGCTGTGGAAGCGTCACCCTCCGCGGCCCAAGCCCCGGCCGAATCAGTCTCCGAGGAATCAGCTTCCGACCAGGCGCTCCCCGCTTCCGGCACTTCCCGCCCTCTGCCTGGGAGGCTTCCCGGGCTGATCGCCGCCGGCGCGGCCACACTCCTGGCGGCGGGAGGCGCGGCCTGCCTCTCCGTTTTATGGCGCAAGCATAAAATAAAGTAGGTAGAAAATCAAGTTCATCCGGCCCTCAAACCGGAATAAAGAGATAGCCCTTGCCCCACGCCGTTTGAATGAACTTGTGTTTGGGATAGGCCAGCTCCAGTTTGCGGCGCATTCTCGCCACGTGTACTTGAACGGTATGGGTGGAATCCAAATCCGGCAGCTTCCACACGCCGCGATAGATTTCATCCGCGGAAAAAACCTGTTCCGGCGTTCCCGCCAAAAGCGCCAGAATATCGAACTCATTCCCGGTCAAGGATACCGGCTTCTCGTGAATGAACACTCTCCGCCCGTCCAGGTCGATGACCAGCGGAGGAAATCGCAATTGTTCTCCGCGAGAGACTCGTCCGCTGCTCTGGCGAATCCTGGCTTCTATCCGCAGCAGCAGCTCTCTCAAATCATAAGGCTTCGTGAGGTAATCGTCCCCTCCGGAAGCAAACCCCTGATAGAGAAATTCCTGTTCGGTCAGACTGGTGAGAAAGACGATGGGAGCTCCGCTAATCTCCTTCAACTGTGAACAGATCTCGTATCCGCTTTGTCCATTGGGCAAAAGAATATCCAGCACCACACAGTCAATATGATGCTTGCGAGCCAGCGACAGCGCGGACGTCTGATCCTCCGCGGCATAAATCTGATATCCCCGCTGGCGAAAATAGGTTTCATTGATTTGCAGCAGACTTCGATCATCATCCACAAAAAGCAGCGTATGCATGAGCCTTCTCCTCCCCAAAACGTTACAAGCTCGGTTCCTTGACCTCATCACATGAATTATACCACGGGGACCTTCTTTTTTTCAGTGTCTCTTTCAAATGTGAAACTTTCGTGAGCATTTAATTCTCACGAAAGTTTCACATTTTTCCTTTTTTCAAGAGAAAGAAAGTATCTTTTGCTAAGATGAATACATCCGAATGGAATGTACCGAATCTGTCGCATTTTACGGATGAAATCATCAAGCAACGGAGGCATGCTCAATGAATCGAATCGCCATTTGTGACGATGTGAAAAAGGATCGCTCCGAACTGCGAAGCGCTTTGCTCCGCTATTTCCGCGCCTGCGGGGAACCGCTTCCTCAGATAAAAGAATACGGCTCCGGAGAAGGGCTTCTGGTGGATCTCGAGGAAGGGTATGACTTGTTCTCCCTGATTTTCCTGGATATTCACATGGACCGTCTCACCGGCATGGAAACCGCTTATCGTCTGCGGCAGATCGGCTGGAACTCTCTCCTGGTCTTTTTTACGGTCACTCCCGACTTTGCGGTGGAAAGCTATGAGGTGGACGCGGCGGGCTATCTGCTCAAACCGCTGAACCGTGAAAAGCTGTTCCGCCTGCTGGACAAAATCCTGTCACGGCAGGAACCGCCCCGAATCCTGTTGAAACTGGGCCGAGCCTATCGCTATCTCTATCACGAGGAGATCCGCTACGCGGAAAGCTCCAACCATGTCACGCTGCTTCATCTCATCAATGGTGAAACCGTATCCACGAGAGAGAAGCTCAGCCAAATAGAGGAACGCCTCCGCGATCCTTCTTTTTTACGCTGTCATCAAAGCTTTCTGGTCAATATGAATCAGGTTGCGGACGTGCGGGAGGACTTCATCCTGAAGGATGGCAGCAGTGTGCCGATCCGCGTGCGCGGCCGCAGAGAAATCACCGACGCCTACCTTCATTACTTCGTTTCCCACTCATTAGACGCCCCGCCGGATCGGGAAGGACCTCTTTAAAGCAAGACGGCGGCTTCCGCCGAACATAAAAAGGTCCGGACACGGGTGGGATTCACCGGCCTCCGGACCAAGGTCTCATATTTCGTGTTTATTGATACTGTTCCGCCAAAAGTCTGGCTACGTGAACGCCGCTGGCCGAAGCCTGCGACAGCGAATGCGTCACGCCGGAGCCATCTCCCAGCGCGTACAGCCCCTTCACCTTCGTCTCCAGATTCCCGTCGACCTGAACCTGCGAATTGTAGAATTTCACTTCCACCCCGTACAGCAGAGTATCCTCGTTGGCCGTTCCCGGGGCAATTTTGTCCAGAGCATAGATCATCTCGATGATGTTATCCAGCTGGCGCTTGGGAATGACCAGGGACAAATCCCCCGGTGTCGCCGCCAGCGTCGGGTTGGTATAGCATTTCTGCATCCTCCGCGCGCTACTGCGCCGTCCCTTTACCAGATCCCCGAATCGCTGGAGCAGAACGCCTCCCCCCAGCATATTGGACAGCTTGGCGATGGATTCTCCGTATTCGTTGCTGTCTTCAAAGGGTTCGGTGAACTTATTGGAAACCAGCAGTGCGAAATTGGTGTTCTCCGTGCGCAGAGACGGGTCTGAATAGCTGTGGCCGTTGACGGTCACGATCCCATTGGTGTTTTCCGACACCACCTCCCCATAGGGGTTCATGCAGAAGGTGCGAACCGAATCGTTGTATTTATCCGTCTTATAGACCAGCTTGCTCTCGTAAACCTGGTCGGTGATGTGCTTGAAAATCTCCGCGGGAAGCTCCACGCGAACACCGATGTCCACCCGATTCTTTTCCTGTTTGATCTCCAGCTTGTCACAGATACTGGAGATCCACTTTGACCCGGAACGTCCGGTGGCCAGCACCAGCTGCGCGCACTGAAGCTCCTCGCCCTTATCGGTCACCACGTGAAACGTCCCATCGGGAAGCACCTCCACATCGGAAACCAATGTGCGGAACATGGTATCGATCCGTTTCTCCGTGTATTCAAAGATCCTCTGCAATATTTTCAGATTGCGGTCGGTTCCCAGATGCCGGACCTTGGCGTCCAGCAGATGGAGATTGTTTTGCAGGGCAATGGTTTTCAGATCCGAATTCCCGGTGGAATACAGCTTGGCATCCGCTCCGCCCATGCCGCACAGCACTTCGTCCACGTATTCCATCAGCTCCAGCGCCTTTGTGCTGCCGATGTAACGGTGAAGGTCTCCTCCGAATTTGGTGGTGATGTTGTACTTCCCGTCGGAAAGCGTCCCCGCGCCGCCGTAGCCGTTCATGATGTGGCAGGGATTGCACTTGATGCAGGACGTCACCTTGCCCGCTTTAATGGGACATTGACGCTCCTGAAGACCGGCTCCTTTGTCGATCATCAGCACCTTGGCCTTATTGTCCAGCTTGGTCAGCTCATAGGACATGAATACTCCGCTGGCACCCGCGCCTACAATGATAATATCATATTTTTTCATACCGTCACCTCAATCGAATTTCTCACGTACTTCGCATACCTTTCTATTATATACGAAAAGACCCCCCGACGGCAAGTCCGCTGTCGGAAGGTCTTCCCTATTCTTTTCATTTTAGAATCAATCCAACGCCCATTCGCACCCTTTAGAATAAAACGCCGTGGTCCTGATTGGGAATGATGGGAATCGGGGTTTCATCCTTTTTCAGGATGTCGTCACCCTTTAAGTAAGTCTTGCCTTCATTAGCGATCACTCCGGAAAGCAGCAGTACCGCGATCAGATTGGGAATCGCCATCAAACCGTTGAGCAGGTCCGCCGTGGTCCAGACAAAGTCCAGGCTGAGAACGGTTCCGAAGAACACGACTATGACCCACAGAATCTTATACAGCATGCACACTCTGGTCCCGAACAGGTAGATCATGCAGCGTTCGCCGTAATAATACCAGCCCAGAATCGTGGAAAAGGCAAAGGTCAGCAAGCCGACCACCAGTACGAACGGCCCGATGGTGGGAATCAGCGCAAAGGCCTTGCTGGTGAGGATCGCTCCATCCGTGGTGCTGATGTTGGGCTGGGCGATGATGCTGCTGACCAGCACCAAACCAGTGATCGCACAGATGATCACCGTGTCCCAGAAGGTCCCCGTCATGGAAACCAGCGCCTGACGAACCGGATTTCTGGTCTGCGCCGCCGAGGCCACCAGTGGCGCGGAGCCCATGCCGGACTCATTGGAAAACAGCCCTCTGGCGATTCCGTAACGGCAGGCGATCATAATTGCGCTGCCCAGGAATCCGCCGGTGACCGCTTTGGTGGAAAAGGCTTCCGTTACGATGGTGACAAAGGCCTCACCGATGAACGCCCGATTGATGAACAAAATGATGATACAGCCGATCACATAGAATACCGCCATAAAAGGCACCAGGCGCTCCGCCACCTTGGTGATGGACTTGATGCCGCCGATGATAACCAGAGCCACCAGCCCCGCCAGCACCAGACCGGTAACCCACTTGGCCCAATCCGCGTGAACCAGATTTTCCTGGACCGCCGTAGCTACCGCGTTCGCCTGAACGGTACAGCCGATCCCGAACGCGCAGATCGAGGTGAGAATCGCGAAGATGACCCCCAGCCATTTCATGTGAAGACCGCGTTCCAAGGCGTACATCGCGCCGCCCACCATGGTTCCGTCAGCCGCCTTGACCCGGTATTTGACCGCGATCAGGGATTCGCTGTACTTGGTGGCGATGCCGAACACCCCGGTAAGCCAGCACCAGAGCACCGCTCCCGGTCCACCCAGGGCGATGGCCGTGCCTACGCCCACGATGTTTCCGGTCCCGATGGTAGAGGCCAGCGCCGTAGTCAAGGCTCCGAACTGCGAAACGTCTCCCTCGGCGTCGGGGTCCTTCGTCACGGAAAGCTTGATTCCTTTAAATATGTATCTTTGAATAAATCCGGTACGAACCGTCATGAAAATGTGGGTTCCAAGAAGCAGAATGATCAGCGGCCAGCCCCATAACCAACTGTCCAGTTTCGAAATTACAGCATATATGGCATCCATTTTTCTCCCTCCCTAAAAAGGTTTCATGCCCGTGAGTTGAAAATCTGATTGACTTCCCGTGTCATGCTTTCCTCCCTTCTCCGCGCCGGCGCGGTAAATCGGCGACGAAACCGTAAAGGCTCAAAATAGAAGATGAAATGAAAGAATTCAAGAGGATGATGGTCTCGTCATATTTCTATCATACTATGAATTGTCAGAAAACTCCACTCCTATTTCCAATCATTTTGATTTTTTTACTCAGATAGGCTATAATGGGATGCGTATGGAAAATTACTGAAGGAGAACGAGACATGGGGCAATCTAGGAAGTATTTTTTAATCGGACTTTTCTTTCTGATCGTAGGATTTTTTTCACTGTGGTGGGCCATCCGCCTAGGGCTGACGTTCAGCCGCTCGCTGGTCTTCATCATGTTCTTCTTTTTCGCGCTGATCTTCATAAAAAACGCGATTCAGCTGCGAAGAAGATAATCGAAAAACCCATCGAATCGAAAAAAATCCCCGGAAAAGGTGCTTTACACACTCCTTCCGGGGATTTTTATATCGCGCTTTTACTCTTCCACGGCCAAGGTCTCGAATTCCTTGACCACCTTTTCAAACTCGGCGTCATCCTCGATGTCGATCAGTTCAAACTCGTCCTCGCCGGACTCTTTGTAACCATAGATGTAAACGTCGTCGCTTCCGTCATCGGGCAGCAAAGCGATATACTCCTTGCCTTCAAAGTCGAAAACACCCATGATTTCACATTCTACTTCCTGACCGTCATCAAATTCCAGAGTAATGAAATCCGCCTCTTCATCATGGCATCCGCACTCACAGTTTTCGTCATGTACGTCAGCCATGTTCTTTTCTTTTTCTGTCATTTGTTTTTCCTCCTAAATGGTTTCAATGGGATCGTGGATCATCCACAGACTT
>CAUHLX010000027.1 GCA_959606705.1 uncultured Bacillota bacterium
CTGTCCTCCCGGTTTCCTATTCTCATCGATCAGAAGGACCTCGGCGCCGGATCCGGCCGCTTCGACGGAAGCCGCTAGACCCGCCGGACCGCCGCCGATGATGACGACCTCTTTCTCCACCATTGCTATTCTCTCCTTTTTCCGCAGCCTTCCTGTGTCTCGATGACCATACCCTCCTCCACGGGGGTGATGCAGGTCCTCACATTGGGTTTCCCGTTGACTACCATGACGCAGTCGGTACATTGACCGATCCCGCAGTAGACTCCGCGGGGCTCCTTGTTCTTGATGGTGTGCCGATGGACCATCAGTCCGTTGGCCATCAAGGCCGCTGCAATGACTTCATTTTTTACCGCCTGGATTTGCTTGCCGTTGACCGTGATCGTCACCGTCTCCTGCTCTTTTGCGGGACCCAGGATCGGATGTTCTTCCACTCGCATGTTTCAAAGCC
This sequence comes from uncultured Bacillota bacterium, assembly GCA_959606705.1. GTDB lineage: Bacteria > Bacillota > Clostridia > Peptostreptococcales > Anaerovoracaceae > CAUHLX01. The sequence goes on from CAUHLX010000027.1 coordinate 449, forward strand.
TCCCTTTCCTGCTTTTTCGCCTTCCGCCTATCCCTTACAGTTGAAACCCCTCCGGAAAGGGGTCCGTATCGTCCAGGAAAAACGTGCTCATCCCCATCAGATAGGCGGAACCGGTCACCTCCGGAATGATGGCGGGAATGCCTCCCACCACCGTTTCGCCCACCGCCCGACAGGAGAACAGACTGCCGATGAAGCTCTCCTGTACGAAGACCTCCTCCTGTTCCAGCTTGCCCTGCCGGATCAGCTGAGCACACCTGGCCGATGTTCCGGTGCCGCAGGGGGAGCGATCGATGTCTCCCGGAGGAAAGATGACCGCGTTCTGACCGTAAGCTTGAGGATTCTTCGGCGGTCCCACGAACTCCACATGAGTCACCTTGTCGATGAAGGGCTTTTCCGGGTGAACCACCGGAAGCTGTTCGTTGATGGCTTCTTTCAGTAGATTTCCGGCCGTGATCAGCGCCCGATAGTTTTCGGGTGCCAGCTCCAGACCGATGTCCGCCGCCGGAATGATTGCGTAAAAGTTGCCCCCATAACAAATGTCGGTTTGTACCCGACCGAATTCCTTCGTCTCTACGATTCCGCCCTCGAGAACCATGAATGCCGGCGCGTTGGTGAAGGTCACCGATTCCGCCCGTCCGTCCTCCACCTTGATTTTCAGCGAGACGACGCCTGCGGCGGTATCCAGCTTCACGTGAGTGTAGGGCTCCTCTACCGGCACCAAGCCGGCCTCCACCAGAGCTGTTCCCACGCCGATGGTGTCATGCCCGCACATGGGCATCCACCCTCCGACCTCCAAGTACAGCACACCGATATCGGTCCCCGGAGTACAAGGCTCTGTCAGGATGGTCCCCGACATGATGTTGCTGCCCCTCGGCTCGCACATCAGCAGCGTGCGGATTTGGTCCAGATTCTCCTTGGCGTAGAGGAGCTTTTCCTCCATCGTTTTCCCCGGAATAGGCGGAAGACCGGAGACCAGGGTCCTGGTCGGCTGTCCGACGGTATGAGTGTCAATGGTGTGAAAGACACGTCTTATTTTCATCGCTCGACTCCTTCTGTCTATTATGAATTTTCTGATATTTTATGGGATAAAAAACCACTCCCCTACCGGGCCAGCGATCGTTCTATAATCTCCACGCAGTCCTCCGGAGGAACCGGATGTATGTCGCAATCGTGCAGAACCTGGGTAACATCATAGGAATTCTGCGCGTATTCCCGAGCACGACTAGGATCGATGCCCCACTGAGCATAATCCGGCTTGCTGATTCCCAGCGTTTTCAGCATATCCTCTAGAAAACGGACAAAGGCATCCGCCTCCGCGGGATAGCCCACCGCTTCCGCCATCTCGGCCAGCTTGTCGGGAATGTATCTCGCGTAATAGCGGAAGCATTCCACACACACCAGGCAGAGAGCCGCTCCGTGAGGAATTTTGGGATGCATGGCCCCCAGGGAGTGTCCGATGGCGTGCTCCGAGGTACAGCCGGAGCAGGATTCCACCATGCCGGCGTACAGATTGGCCAGGCACATGCCGGTCCGCGCTTCCAGATTCGCTCCGTCCTTTACCGCGGTAGGCAGATGCTTTGCCACCAGCTGAATGCTCTTCAAGGCAAACAGATCGCTTACCGGAGTGGCGCAGTTGGCGATATAGCCCTCCGCCGAATGAAACAGAGCATCCATGCCTTGATATGCCGTCAGGGTCGGCGGCAGGGAGGTCTGTAAGGTAGGATCGATCACCGTCAGCGTGGGGAACACCGCGTCGCTGCCCAAATCGATCTTTTCAAAGGTTTCCTCTTTGGTAATCACCGCGAAGGGATTGACCTCCGTACCGGTTCCCGAGGTGGTGGAGATGGCTACGATGGGAAGCGCCCCATTGCTTACCGGCTTCAGCTGCCCGGTAATTCCCCCCATGTACTCCCAAATATCCCCTCCGTTTTTAATGACCACCGCCGTAGCCTTGGCCGTGTCGATGCTGGAGCCGCCTCCGAAGCCGATGACAAAATCCACGTTGTGCTTCTTGCCCAGCGCCGCCGCTTTCATGACTCCCGCCGTGTTGGGATTCGGCTGAACCCCGTCAAAGACCACGCTTTCCACCCCGTTTTCCGCCAGGAGGGAAACCACCCGTTCCACGTGCCCCAGGCGGCGGAGCGTTCCGCCTCCCGTCACACAGATCAGCGCTTTTTTCCCCGGCAGCGGTTCCCGGCCCAGTTCCTCCAATGAACCGGGCCCGAACAGCACCTTCGTGGGAATGTAATAATGAAATCCACTCATATTCCGTTCCTCCTAATAGCGAATCAGCGATAGGAACGCTTCAAAATTCCGATCACCTGATCCCGGGTAAGCTGGTAGGGATCGAAATCGAAGCCGATTCCCATGGAAATATCACAAATGGTCTCTATTTCATCCGCGGTCACTCCGAACTGAGACATGGTCGTCGCTCCGGCCCCCGTCAACTCCATCAGCCGCATCAGCCCCGTTACAAAAGCCTGGCCTCGTTCTTCCGTCTCATAATCCGCGGGGTTCACACCCATGGCCGCGCCCAGCGCCCCGAATTTCTCCGGCAGGTACTTCACGACCTCTTTATAGTATTCTTCCGCCGTCACCAGCAGGGTAGCGCCATGGGGGAACCCAGGATGCAGGCCCCCCATACACTGCCCTATAATGTGAGGAGAAATTGTTGCTGACAATGATTGAGCATAGCCGCACAGAACATTGGCGGCAAAGGAAATTTGCGCTCTCGCCTCTAAATTTTTCCCATCCCGGACCACGATCGGCAGGTTTTCATTGACCAGCCGCACGGCTTCCAGGCAGTAAACGTCCGCCATGGCGCTGCCGCAGGTGGCGATATAGCACTCCACCGCGTGGAACAGGGCGTCAAAACCCTGGTACAGCGTCAGAGAAACCGGCAGGGACAGCATCAGCTCCGGGTCGATAATGGAAACCGTCGGATAGACCGCTTCCAAACCGAAATCCAGCTTTTCCTTCGTTTCTTCGTTGGTGATCACACACCAGGGGTCGCATTCCGTCCCGGTCCCGGCGGTGGTGGTAATGGTGACCACCGGCGCGGCCCCGGTTACGGGCTTGCCTTTTCCGGTTCCCGCCGATGCGTAATCCCAAAGATCGCCGTCATTTTTCATCATGATCGCCGCGCCCTTTGCGGTATCGATGCTGGAGCCGCCGCCCAGGCCGATAAAGAAGTCGCACTGCTCTTTCTTAGCCAGCGCCGCCGCCGCCATCACGCCCTTCCTGGTGGGATTGGGTGTAACCTGATCGAATACCACCGTCCGCACCCCGGACTTTCTCAAGCTGTCGACCACCCGCTCCTGAATGCCCAGCTTCTCCATCAGGTGGTCCTCCGTAACGCAGATCAGCGCCTTTTTCCCAGGCAGCTCCACCTTCTCCAAATCCTTTAATGTTCCCGGCCCGAAGATGACCCGGGTGGGGATATAGCTTTCAAACTGAATCATGTTTTCCCTCCTTGAGATGCCCAACATTACAATCCGGCATTCCCCAATGCTACAGCACGGCCTCCGCCTTCTTAAGCAGCTCCGCCGCCTTCTTTTTCGCCGCTTCGGACACGTCGGGCACCGGTTTTCTGGGAGTGCCGCAGTCGATTCCCTGCAGCTTCAAAACATATTTGCAAAGGCCCGGCTCCGTGTTTCCATCCTGCTCTTGATACAGCAGGAGCGGCAGAATCGCCTCATAGATTTTCCGGGCTTCCTCAAGCTTATTCTCTTTCATCAGTTCATAGATCTTGGCGTACTGAGCGGGGACCATGTTGGAGCCCGCGTTGATCAGTGCGTCCACTCCGCTGGCCAGCGCCGACAACGCCAGCGAATCAAAGCCATTGCTAATTTTCAGGCTGGGATCGTGTCCGTTTTCCAGAATCAGTTCCATGGTGTGCTCCATACCGGCGGTGTCCTTGACCGCTTGGAACAAGCCGCTGCGTCCCATCTCGACGATCTCTTCAGGTGAGAAGGTGATTCCCGTCTCTCCGGGGAAGTGGTAAAGAACCAGTCCCGCCGTGGTGTTCTTCTTGATTTCCTCAAAATACTCTATCATAGATTCTCGGCCTACCGGGATGGCAAATGGTGGAAGCGCCAGAACGTAGTCCGCTCCCACTTCCCCTGCGTATTTTGCCAGCTCCGCCGCGTCCTTCGTGGTATTACAGGCCACCCCCGCCATCAGGAACACCTCCGTGTCCTTGGTAAGCTTCGCCGCACAGGCAATTACTTTCTTTCTTTCCTCCACCGACATCATGGTGAATTCGCCCGTTCCGCCACTGACTAAAATTCCGTGAACTCCCTTGTCGATGAAATGCTTTACCAGCTTTTCCTCCTGCTCATAGTTCACGCTGCCGTCCTCGTGGAACGGAGTTACCATCGCAACGATCAACCCTTTGAATTCTTTCATGTCTTTGCCCGTCCTTTCCAAACATTTCCCATACGCGCCGGTTTTTCCCGCCCTCTGGCAAAAGATGATCCGGTTCGCCATCACATCAGTTATCTGATATCTTATGTGCTAATGTTAGGCTAATCTGTCGAAAAAGTCAATACTGTTTTTGAATATTTCTGAAAATTAAAAAACCTTATTTTTCCTTTTAATGGTCTCCCTCGTAAAAAAAGCGGCGCCGCCAAAGTTTTCACTCTGACGACGCCGCCATCTCTCTATGTATTTCGCTTTTAATCCCGTTCAAACACTTCCGCCACATCCTTCAGCCGCCGTATGATCTCGATATGCTGGGGACAGTGGGCTTCGCACTGGCCGCAGGCGATGCAGTCCGAGGCCTTTCCATGACCCACGATCTGGCGGTTGTACTGGAACGTGTGGTGATCCAGTGTCTTGAACTGCTGAAATCCGTTGAAGATCGCAAAATATCCGGGGATATCCACCTTCTGCGGACAGGTATCCGTACAGTAGCTGCAATGAGTGCAGGGAATCTTGATCCCCTCGTTGATCTGTTCTCTCACTTGAGCGATGATTTCCTTTTCTTCCTCGCTGAGCGGTTCGGGGGCGGCCATCGTGCGGAGATTGTCCTTCATCTGTTCCGAGGTGCTCATTCCGCTGAGGACCATCATCACGTTTTCCAGAGATGCCGTGAATCTCAGCGCCCAGGAAGCGCAGGACTGCTCCGGATGATACTCGGTCATCAGAGCCTTGCTCTCCTCCGGCAGGTCATTGGCCAGACCGCCGCCCTTGACCGGCTCCATGACGATCACCGGCTTGCCGTGCTTTTTGGCCACTTCATAGCAGGCTCCCGACTGAACGATGGGACTGTCCCAGTCCACGTAGTTGAGCTGAAGCTGAACGAACTCCGCCTCCGGATGCCGGGTCAGAATTTTCTCCAGCAGCTCCGGGGTATCGTGGAAGGAAAAACCCCAATGGCGAACCTTTCCCTCCTCCTTCATCCGCGCCACAAAATCGAAGCCTCCGAACGTTTCGGTATTTTCATAGGTGTGACGGTTCAAATTGTGCAGCAGATAATAGTCAAAATACTCCACGCCGCACCGTTCCAGCTGTTCCTGAAAAATCGCCGGATACTGCCCCGGCTCCGTCACCAGAAACGTGGGCATCTTATCGGCCAGCACATAGCGATCCCTATCATAGCGTTCCACCAGCGCCTTGCGGAACGCTTCCTCCGATTTCCCCTGATGATATCCGTAGGCGGTGTCAAAGTAACGAAAGCCTCCTTCGAGAAACGCGTCCACCATGTGGTTGACCTGTTCCTGATCGATGCTCTCCGGGTTTTCGGGGTCCAGCTGTGGGAATCGCATTCCCCCAAAGCCTAGTTTCTTACTCTCTCTCATGTCGCAAAGCCTCCTTGATTTACAGCCCCAGTCCGAATTTGTTCTTTACTCTTTGAATGGTCCGTTCCGCAATGGCGTTGGCCCGGTCGGCGCCGTCTTTGAGAATATCCAGCAGCTCCTGAGAATTGCGGATCTCGTTGAAACGCTCCTGAATGGGAGCCAGCTGCTCCACCACCACTTCTACCAGATCCTTTTTCAAGTCTCCGTAGCCATGGCCCTGGTATTCCCCCACCAGAGTGTCGATGTCCTTGCCGGAAAACGCGCTGTAGATGGAGAGCAGATTGCTGATCCCCGGCTTGTTCTCCACATCGAAACGAACCTCCCCTTCGGAATCCGTGGTGGCTCGCATGATGGCCTTTTTAATCTTAGCCGGAGAGTCCAGCAGACTGATGCGGCTGAACTCGTTCTCCGCGCTCTTGCTCATCTTCGACGTGGGATCGTCCAGCGCCATGACCCGGGCGCCGCTCTTCAGGAACCGGCCGTCCGGAACGATAAAGGTCTTGCCGTATTTGTTGTTAACCCGTTCCGCAATATTGCGGGTCAGTTCGATGTGCTGCTTCTGGTCGTTGCCTACCGGCACCACCTCGGCGTCGTACAGCAGAATATCCGCCGCCATCAGCAGAGGGTAGCACAGCAGCCCCGCCGGAGCCGATTCGCTGTTCTTGCTCTTCTGTTTGAACTGCGTCATCCGGGAAAGCTCTCCGGTGTAGGAATTGCAGGTCAGGACCCAGGACAGCTCCGAATGTCCGGGAACATCGGATTGTACAAATACGATAGACTTTTCGGGGTCCACACCGATGGCCAGATACAAGGCCGCCACGTTCAAAATATTGCTCCGCAGCTCCTTTGGGTCCTGAGGCACCGTAATGGAATGGAGATCCACGATGCAGTAGATGCAGTCGTTGTCCTTCTGCAGCTCCACAAACTGCTTCAACGCCCCCAGATAATTTCCGATGTGAATGTTGCCCGTGGGCTGAACGCCCGAAAATACCCTTGCCATAATGTTTCCCCTCCGTATTTTCCCCGGTCTGTGACAGACCTGTTGTTCCATGTGAAAAGAAAGGTCGGATTCCTCCGACCTTTCAAATGAAATAAGCCTTGTAATCCTACAGGCTAATTATAAAGTTTTTCCCAAAGTCTTGCAATCGTTTCTTTTCGCCCTTCCGGCGATCTTCCCTAAGCTTCCCTACCTGCCGTAGGCCTCCTTGAACCGGTCTCGCAGCTTTTTTTCAATCCGGGAAATCGTCATCTGGGAGACTTCCAGCTGGTCGGCGATCTCCTGCTGAGTCATGCTCCGCAGAAACCGCAGGCGAAAAATCTCCTGTTCCTGGGGCGTGAGCTGATCGTAAACACCGCGGATCATCTCCGCGTTTTCAAAGCTGTCAAACCCGGTTTCCTCTCGAGCTGCGTACTTGTCGTAAACGGAGGAATCCCCTTCCTCCCCGCCCTCGTCAAAGGTCTGCTGCAGCGAATAGGTCCCGTACGCCTGGCTGCTTTCCATGGCCTCCAGAATTTCTTCCTCGGTATAGCCCAGCAGCTCCGCGATCTCGCTGATCTTCGGCGTTCTGCCCAGCTTCCCATGGAGTTCCTCTTTGGCTCCGGTCAGCTTGGAGGACAGCTCCTTCAGCCTCCGCGGCACCTTTACCGCCCAGCCCTTATCCCGGAAATACCGCTTGATCTCTCCGATGATCGTAGGGGTGGCAAAGCTGGTGAACTCAAACCCCTTGGAAGGGTCGAATCGTTCCACGGCAAATACCAAGGCCATGGAACCGACCTGATAAAGGTCCTCGTATTCCACACCCTTGTTGAGATATTTCCGCACCAGAATATCGACGATGTAAAGATATCGCTCCACGATTTCATTGCGGAGCTCGATGCTCTTCGTCCTCCCATATTCCTCAAACAGTGCCTTGCTGTCGCCCTGCTTCTCAGCTGCCATAAGCAGTCTCCCTGATCTCAATCCTCTATCGATTTCCGCAGTATTTTACCATCTTGATTACGGTTCCGGCTCCGATTTCCGAGCAGATGTCCACCTCGTCCATCAAGGTCTGAATGATGAAAATCCCCAGGCCGCCCTGCTTTGGACAGTCCAGCTTCGGACTCTCGTACGCCGAGACATCGTAGCCCCCCGCCTGGTCTACCACGGAAATGGAAAGCTTCCCCTCGGAAAGCTCACAATCCACCTCATAGCAGCCCTTTCCGTCCGTACCGTGGCACACCACGTTGGTACAGGCCTCCGAAACCGCTACTTTAATGTCCTCGATCTGTTCAATGTCAAAGCCCGCGCAATTCGCCAGCGCGGACACCGCCATTCTTACCATCGCAACGTATTCCGGTTTTCCAGGGACTGAAAACTTCAATAAATCAGCCATGTTCTACTCCTCATTTCCATCATTCTTTCATCGATCGGACTTCTCTTGCTCAGCTTGCGGAACAGAGTATTTGATCAAGGCAGGTAATACGAAGCAGCTTTTGCACGTGTTCACGGGGATTGACGATCCGGATGCGGTTTCCCGCCTCCTGCATCCGCCCGAAGGCGCCGATGATCACACCCAGCCCCGTGCTGTCGATATAACGCAACTCCTCCAGATGAAGCACGATATCCCGCTTCTTTTCCGAAAAGGCGCCATCCAGTGCGGCGCGAAGCTGGGAAGCCGACGAAACGTCCACTTCACCGTCCAGGAAGATGTCCCACGTATTCATTTTATCATCGTAACTGCTCTGTATGTTTAGTCCCATCCTTATGTCCTCCCGAATCTGATACCCCTGGAAACCGATGTTTAAACAGTCATTCCTGACGAAGCCCGAAAGGGACTCCGTCAGGCTTTGGCGGGTTCCGTTTTTATTTCTCGGGGTCCTCCAGCGCAAGCTGCTGGGCTCCGCCGTCCGTTTCCCCGTTTTCTACTTCTTCGATGGCGTCCTCTTCCCGGATCACCTTGGCCAGTGCGATGATGTTGGCGTCGTCCGCCACCTTCATGATCTTCACGCCCTGCGTGGCCCGTCCCAGCTGGGACACCTCGCTGGCTTTGATGCGGATGATGATGCCGTCGGAGTTGATCAGCAGAATCTCGTCATCCTCATTCACCACCATGGCACCGATCAGCGCTCCGGTCTTTCCGAATTTGGCTTTATCATAGGTCAGCAGTCCCTTGCCGCCCCGGGCCTGAATCTTGTAATCCTTCACCGCCGTTCGCTTGCCGTAGCCGTTCTGGGTCACCACCAGCAGCTCTTCGTCCTTCTCCGCCAGCTCCATGGCCACGACTTCGTCGCCCTTCTCCAGGGTGATGGCCCGCACGCCCCCGGCCAGACGGCCCATGGGCCGCACATCTTCTTCCGAGAAGCAGATGCACTTGCCGTGCTTGGTCACGATAATCACGTTGCTGGTCCCCGAGGTTTCCTTGATCCCGATCATCTCATCCCCCTCTTTGAGGTTGATCGCGATCAGGCCGGTCTTTCGATTGGTGTCGAACTGGGCCATGTTGGTCTTTTTAATGGTGCCCTGCTTGGTCACCGCGATCAAATACCGATCCTCGGAAAATTCCTGAATGGGAATCACCGCCGTGATTCGTTCCCTCTGCATGAGGTTGAGGAAGTTAACCGCCGGAGTCCCTTTGGCGGTCCGTTGGGCTTCCGGTATTTCGTAAGCCTTGATTCGATGCGCTTTGCCCGTATTGGTAAAGAACATCAAATAATCGTGAGTGGACGTGATGAGCATGTTTTTCACGAAGTCGTTTTCCCTGGTCGTCAGGCCGGTAATGCCCTTTCCGCCCCTTCTCTGAGTCTTGTAGGTATCCGCCGATACCCGCTTGATATACCCCAGATGTGTCAGCGTGATGGCCACCTGCTCGTCGGCGATCAGATCCTCTTCGTCCAGCTCCGCCGCATCCGCGACGATTTTGGTCCGGCGCTTGTCGCCGTATTTCCGTTTGATTTCCAGAAGCTCGTCCTTGATGATGCTCATGAGCAGAGCCTCGTCGGAAAGGATTCTTTTATAGTAAGCGATGCGTTCCATCAGTTCGTTATACTCGTTTTCGATCTTCTCCCGTTCCAAACCTTGCAGCCTGGCCAGACGCATATCCAAAATCGCCTGGGCCTGGATGTCGGAGAGGCCGAACCGTTTCATCAACTGTTCCTTGGCGTCGCTGTAGCTTTCCCGGATGGTCTTGATCACCGCGTCGATGTTGTCCAAAGCGATCCGCAAGCCTTCCAGAATGTGGGCCCGCGCCTCCGCCTTTTTCAGGTCGAACTGCGTCCGGCGGGTCACCACGATCTTTTGATGCTTCAGGTACTCTTCCAATATTTCATACAGGTTGAGGACCTTCGGCTGTCCTTCCACCAGCGCGATCATGATCATGCTGTAGCTGTCCTGCATCTGTGTGTGCTTGTACAGCCGATTCAGCGTGATCTGCGGGTTGGCGTCCCGTTTCAGCTCGATGACGATCCGCATGCCGTTGCGGTTGGATTCGTCCCGGATATCGGAAATGCCGTCAATGCGTTTTTCCTTTACCATGTCGGCGATCTTCTCGATCAGCCGAGCCTTGTTGACCTGATAAGGAATCTCCGTTACGATGATCTGCTGGCGGCCTCTGCTGGTCTCCTCGATCTCCGCATTTGCCCGGACCAGCACCTTGCCCTGTCCGGTGCGATACGCCTGCTTGGCGCTGTTTTTTCCCATGATGGTGGCACCGGTTGGAAAATCCGGCCCCTTGACGATCTTGATCAGGTCCTCGATGTCGCAGTCCGGTTCATCGATCATCTTCACCGTGGCGTCGATGACCTCTCCCATGTTGTGAGGCGGAATCGACGTGGCCATGCCTACCGCGATTCCGTTGGAACCGTTGACCAGAAGCTGTGGAAATCTGGCGGGAAGCACCGACGGCTCTTTTTCGTCTCCGTCGAAGTTGGGAACGAAATCCACCGTGTCCTTGTCCAGATCTCTCAGCATTTCCATGGCATAGGGGGTCATGCGGGCTTCCGTGTAACGCATGGCCGCCGCGCCGTCTCCATCTACGGAACCGAAGTTTCCGTGTCCGTCCACCAGCATGTAGCGAATGGAAAAATCCTGTGCCATCCGCACCATGGCATCGTACACGGAGGTGTCGCCGTGAGGATGGTATTTACCTAAAACATCGCCTACGATACGAGCCGACTTTTTAAAGGGCTTGTCCGGGGTTAATCCCAGTTCGGACATTCCGTACAGAATCCGGCGATGCACCGGCTTTAAACCGTCGCGCACATCGGGAAGCGCTCGGCCGACGATGACGCTCATGGAATAGTCAATATAGGATTTTTCCATGGCTTCATGGATTTCTTTTTGTTCGATTCTCTGATCTTCCAGTAAATTATCCATTGCTCATTTCCCTCCTATATATCCAAATCCGCGTCGTGCGCGTGATCTTCAATGAATTTTCTCCGGGGCGGAACCTTGTCTCCCATGAGCATGGTAAAGGTCTCGTCCGCGATGGAGGCATCCTCCAGGGTGATCCGGATCAGGGTCCGCTTGTTGAAATCCATGGTGGTTTCCCAGAGCTGGTGGGCGTCCATTTCACCTAAGCCCTTGTATCTCTGAATATCCAGCTTGGGTCCGCTTTCTCCCAGCTCGGCCAGCAGACGGTCCTGCTGTTTGTCGTTGTAGGTGTAATACTCTTCCTTGCCCTTCTTCACCCGGTAAAGGGGCGGTTTGGCAATATATACGTAACCGTTTTCGATCAGCGGCGTCATATAGCGGTAGAAGAACGTCAGCAGCAGCGTCTGAATGTGGGCGCCGTCCACATCCGCGTCCGTCATGATGATGATCTTGTGGTAACGGAGCTTTTCCTCGTTGAAATCGTCCCCGATGCCGCAGCCGAAGGCGGTGATCATGTTCTTGATTTCATCGGAGTTGAGAATGCGGTCCAGCCGCGCCTTTTCCACGTTGAGGATCTTGCCCCGAAGAGGCAGGATCGCCTGACGCGCCCGGTCGCGGCCCATCTTGGCGGAACCGCCGGCGGAGTCACCCTCGACGATAAAGATTTCGGAAATCTTGGGATCCTTTTCGGAGCAGTCGGCCAGCTTTCCGGGCAGGGCGATGCTGTCCAGGACACCCTTGCGCCGTGTGAGCTCTCTGGCTTTTCTGGCGGCGTTTCGCGCTCTCTGCGCTTGAAGGCACTTGTCCAGAATCATCTTGGCCTGCTGAGGATTTTCCTCCAGGAAGGCCGTCAGGTTTTCGCTGGTGGCGGTGTCCACGAAGCCCCTCATCTCGCTGTTGCCCAGCTTGGTCTTGGTCTGCCCCTCGAACTGAGGCTCCGTCAGCTTTACGGAAATGATGGCCGTCAAGCCTTCCCGCACGTCTTCTCCGGAAAGTCCTTCTTCATTCTCCTTCAAAAACTTGTTCTTTTTGGCGTAATCGTTCAGCGTCCGGGTCAGGGCCGACTTGAAGCCCACCATGTGGGAACCGCCCTCCGTGGTATTGATGTTATTGGCGTAGGAGAGGATCAGCTCGTTGTAATTGGTGGTGTACTGCATGGCCACCTCAACCTCGTGATCATTCTTCTGCAATTCAAAATAGATGATATCCGGATGGATGGCATCCTTGTTTTTATTCTGATGTTTGACGAACTCTTTGATGCCGCCCTCGTAGTGGAACACTTCCTTCCGCTTCTTATCCGGCCGCTCGTCGGTGATGGTGATGCGAATCCCCTTGTTCAGAAACGCCATTTCCCGGAGGCGATGCTCCAGTATCTCAAACTTGTATTCCGTCTCCTCGAAGATGTCGGGATCGGCCTTGAACGTGGTCTTGGACCCCGTATGCTTCGCCTCTCCCACGATTTCCAGCGGAGTAAGAGTTTTGCCTCTGGCGTATTTCTGACGATAGAGGTTGCCGTTTCTAGCGATCTCCACCTCCATAGATTCCGACAGCGCGTTTACGACGGACGCACCTACCCCGTGCAGACCGCCGGATACCTTATATCCGCCGCCGCCGAACTTTCCGCCCGCGTGAAGCACCGTGTGAATGACTTCTACCGCGGGGATCTTCATCTTGGGGTGCAGGTCCACGGGCATCCCTCGTCCGTTGTCCTGAACCACGATGGAATTGTCCTCCGTAATGGTCACGTCGATCTTGCTGCAGTACCCTGCCAGCGCCTCGTCGATGCTGTTGTCCACGATCTCGTAGACCAGATGGTGCAGCCCCGCCGGGCCCGTGGTGCCGATGTACATGCCCGGTCGTTTCCGAACAGGTTCCAATCCCTCCAGAACCTGAATCTGTTCGGCATTGTACTGCTGCTGTTTCACGTCTGCCGTCATAATGTTCCTCTCTTTCCTTTCGCACGGGGAAACGGCGCCAAAAAAGGGCGCCGAATTTCCGTGATTTTATCCTTAATTTTTCGTCTAAAATCAATTGGACATACTTCTCTACTATTATATACGAAATAAACATTATTTTCAAGTTTTTTACCGACAAGGTTTTGGCGTATTAAAAACACCGTTTTCCTTTGTCTAAAACGGTGTTTTTGTGTTTCTATCTGCTGTTTTTTGTTGGGTATATGTCCGTGGCGTCATCCCGTTTCGTCGGTCGCCGTGATCCGCCGGTCAGCATGATCCCCCGCTCGCTGTGGTCCATCGGTCAGCATGATCCCCCGCTCGCTGTGGTCCGCTGGTCAGCGTGATCCCCCGCTCGCTGTGGTCCGTCGGGAGGAGGGGCTGTTTTCGGTCCGCAGGTCGCCGGTCAATATCACTTTCGACTTTTCCCCGCAAGCCCTTAAAATAGATCGAAAATCCGGGCCTGTTTTCGACCGAAACTTCAAATTTGCCCTCAAAAAGTCGAAATGTTAGAGAAAAGGAGGGTTTTCCCTCAATTTCCCTAACATATCTGTTATTTATTACCTTTTATTTCGACTAAAACGACTAAGTTTTCCTTAAAAGTCGAAACCCCCGGAATGTCCATCCGGATTCGCCCACGCCGCCCACGCCGCTCCCTCCACTCCTCTGTCAAGGATCAAATCGGCCGCTTCGCTATACCATCTTCTCCGGACGCACGTACCGATCAAACTCTTCCTCGGTGAGCACTCCCAGCTTTAGGGCCGATTCCTTCAGCGTGATTCCTTCCTGGTGAGCGGTCTTGGCCACCTTGGCCGCGTTCTCGTATCCGATGTGAGGGTTGAGCGCCGTGACCAGCATCAAAGATTTCCGCAGATTTTCATCGATCTTCTCCCGATTGGGGCGAATTCCCGACGCGCAGTTTTTCCGGAAGGAGTCCATGGCCCCCGCCAGAAGATGGGCGGACTGCAGGAAATTGTAGATGATCACCGGCATGAACACATTCAACTGGAAATTCCCTTGAGAGGCCGCAAAGCCCACCGCCGCGTCGTTGCCCATTACCTGGAC
>CAUHLX010000028.1 GCA_959606705.1 uncultured Bacillota bacterium
AAAGTCCCAAGCTCCCTCCGTGAAGGGTTAGAACCCGGCCCGCAATGCTGTAAATCATGGCGAAAACACTCTGCTTCTTACCGTACATCAGCGAAACCAGAACCACATACAGCAAGTAAAAATCAAAGGTTGATCCGAAGGTGGAATCCGCCATCCAAGCGCTCATAGCTTGAATCAACAGAAAAAAGATCAGCGTCTCCGCAAAGGGTTTGATCACCTTCCAAACCTGCTTCAGCTTCTCCGAAAGGGTCAGACCGGCGTCCTTCCAAACCGTCAGCAGATCATGCTCCTCCCGACCCCAATCCAGCTTTTTCTTCTGTTTGTGGCCTTCGCTTTTCATCTCTTCAAACTGGCGAAGCAGGGATTCGCGGATCGGATACTTAGGAGAATAGCCGAATTCCCGCGCGAATCTCTCATTGGACACCAAACAGCCTCGTTGACCGTCCTCCTCCTGCGGGTTTAAATGAAGCGGATGACCCGCTCCATCCTCCAGCAGCTCCGCCAGCTCTTGTTCCGTCATCGTCCTGCCGTCCGTAATATTGTAGAGCCGGTATTCCTGATACGATCCGGAGATCACCCGATACACCGCGTTGACCGCGTCGGGAAGATAGATGAGATTGTGGTGCCTGTGGGGCTGAATCAAAAGCGGCCGGTCCTCCAGCGCCCTGCCGCAGAGATTCCGGCAGATATCCGTTCCGCTCCAAGAGGCTCCGGTAATGCCGTAAACCTCCCCCATCCGGAGAATCAGGCCAGTAAATTCCCCCAGTCCGTCGTACTGCCCAACCAGCTGCTCCCCCAGTCGGAAGGTCATTTCCCGATCTCCGGCCGCCGACACCCGACTCTCTTCCCACGCCGTTTCGATCGTGTTTTCCTTCGAGCCTTCCTCTGCCGCCGTTCCCCCCGCGGGTCCGTCGCCATAGAGCTCCGCTGAAGATAGGTATACGAATTTGCGAACTCCCGCTTTCTGGGCGCAGTAAAGCAGATTCGACAACCCGCTCAAAAAGGACGCCGCCGTCTTCGGCATGCGGTCCCAACGGTACCGATCATCCTGACTTCCCGTAAAAATCACCACATCCGGTGAAATTCCATCCAGCACGAACATTAAATTCTCATCGTCGTATGCGAAGCGATACGTTTCAAATATTTTACGGTTTTTCCGTTCCTCGTTCACCGACCCGCTGATCAAGTAAATCTCCCAGCCCTCTTTGTCCAGTGAATCGATCAGTGATTTGACAAAAGGATTGCCGCTTCCGCCCGTAATGACCGCCTTCATACCCGACCTTCCTTTCGTGCCTGGGAATCATTTTCCCGGTTTGTCTCCCGCAGCGCTTCCATCTGTCGTTCCAGTTCTTCTTTCTCCGCTGCCAGCAGAGCGATCTGCATCGCGGCTTCGTTCTGGCTGTTGGTTAGAATGGAAATCTGTATGGTATTCTTAAACTCGATGAGCACGATCACGACAATCGCCACCAGGAAAACCGCCGCCGGCGGATACATGATGTGCAGGAAGGAAGCCAAATGCTTTACGATCTGCGGAAAAATCCCCGCTAAAATAAACATCACGCCGATCAAAAACCAAAAGATCGCGTTGGATTCTCCCATTTTCTTTACGGACATCAGCTTGAACAGCAGAAGAATGACAAAGACGCCGATCAAAATCAAGCCTAGATTTACCAGTATACTCATTTTTGCACCTTTCGATCTCCGGTATAAAACGGCCGCACCGTCAATTTCTCAATAAAACATACTTTTTTTATTATAACACTTCCTCGCCTCACTGTCTATTTTTCGACAAATCTCAGGCCGCCTTTCTCTAGACTCCCGTACCCATCCAGCAATCATTACCGGGGGTGCCGGGGGTGCCGGGGCGCCAGGTGTGGGGTTTAAGGGGTCAGATGCAGAATTCGACTTTTCAGTCCTCAAAAAAGAAATCGGCCGAAAAATCCGGTTTTCCTTCGACCTCTTTCGGGACTTCACCAAAATAAAGTCGAAATTGTCGAGAAGAACCGCTGAAATCGCCCGTTTTAATACATTTCGTATATTTTATGGAGTTTATTTACGACCGAAATTGATTTTTTTACAGACTAGGTCGAACATGCGATCATTCATCGCAATGTATATGCAATATGCTTGCTTATTTTTAATTTTTTTCAATCGCAATTGACAATCCTGACTTATTTGATACGATCAATACTATTAGTGTGACCGCACTGCCGGTTGACACATTTCCAAACGTAGATGGCAGAGAGAATTCAATATTTAAGAAAAACAAAGGGAATTTCCCAAGAAGAGCTGGCGAATCGTTTTCGCATCGGCGAATGTCTTTTCATCACCTTATGTGGTGCGGTCATCGGCTTCGGCATCGGTTTTCTTGTTCAAACAGCAGTTGCTTTGTCAAGGAAAGGAACGTCTCCTTCAACGTTCAGATCAAAAGCTCCAGCAGCTCCTTCCGCCCCATTCCGCTGATGTAATCATCCGGATTGATGTTCTCCAGCACCGCGCTCAGCTCAGCCTCCCGATGCTTCTTCCCTTGAAGCAGCGTCTCCAGCTCCGAAACTTCCTTGATCCCAAAAAAATCCCCGTAAATTTTAATCCGGCGAATCAGCCCTTGGGATACGTCCAGGCGCACATCCACCAAGCCGAAGGGAAACTTCTTGGCATTTCCGGCGGTATATCGGGGAGACCGCCCGAAATTCCACTCCCAGGTGGCATACTTTTCCGCCGCCAGCTTGCTGATTGCGGCCTCGTCCTCCGAGGTGATCCGGTATTCTTCCAAATCCTCTCCTTCTCTTCGGAAATACGCATACAGCCCGTTGAAGAATTCTTCCGGTGACAAGGGTTTTAAAAGGTGGGACGCCACGTTGGTCACCCGGCTGCGCACCGACTTCACCCCCTTGCTTTCCAGCTTGAGCCGACTGGGCGACAGTGCGCCCGACAAATCCGCCACATCCGCCGAGAAGAGAATACAGCCGTGATGCAGGAGTTTATCGCCCCGCTTGGTCTGCGCGTTTCCGCAGAATTTCATGCCGTCGATCAGCAGATCGTTGCGTCCGGACAATTCCGCCCGCACTCCCAGCGTACTCAAATAACCGCACACCGGCCGAGTGAAATACTCGTAATTGCTGAACAATCCCTCTCGAAAGCTCCGGATCACCGTGTAGTTTACATTACCCAAATCGTGAAACACCGCCCCGCCCCCGGAGAGACGCCGCACTACGGGGATGTCCTGCTCCCTCACGTAATCCACGTTCACTTCCTCCAGCGCGTTCTGATTCTGTCCGATCACCACCGCCCGGCGATTGCGCCAAAGGAGGATCACATCCTCCGGGAATCGGTCGAGAAAGTATTCCTCCGAGGCCATGTTGTAATAGGGGTCCGTTTTCATATTTTGAATCAAATAGGTCATTCCGCCGCCTCCGTCTTTCTGCCCGTCAATTGCGTTCTTAGACACGCTCCCCGTTTGTCCTCATTATATCCCACCCCTCCCTCCCCGCGCAAGAGGGGAAACGGCAAGGCCCGGCGGAGATTCTAGAGTCTGGCAAACACTCGTTTCGATCCCAGAGCCACCGCGCCGCTGGCCAGCGTTCCCAACAGAATCACCACCCAAGCATGAACGGAAAACCTGTCGAAAAGAATTCCGTACATCGCCTGTCCCACCGGCTGAGAACACATGGAAAGCGTCATGACAAAGGCCATCACCTTGCCCAGAAGCTGATCCGGCGTTTCTCTCTGAATGAAGCTCAGTAGATATATGGTAAAGACCGAAGCCAGAGCCATTCCCACCATACCGCAGAAAACGATCAGCACATAGGCTGCCAAGGGCTGACCAACGAGAAGGGCCGCTCCGCTCATGGGCAGAACCGCCGCCGCCACCGCCAGCAGCACCAGATAAAACCTCCCGATGGAAAGCCGCACTGAGATCGGTCCCGCCAGAAAGCCTCCCAGAATCGCACCCAGTCCCGCCAGCCCCTGCGCCAGACCGTACCACTGTCCGTCGAAGTCCAGAACCACTTTGATGAGAAAGGGCATTCCGATCACCAGCATGGAACTCAGAAATAAGTTGAATAGACACACGATCCCAATCACCGGCATCATCACCGGCTTTTCCCGGGTGATAAACCGCAGGCTGACCTTCAGGTCCTGTCCAATGACCGCCAGCGCGTTTTCTCCCTTTTCCTGTGGAAGAAAGGGCATGTGAATGAAGAGCTCCATCACGGCCGAAGCGAGGAAGCTGACCGCCCCTACTAGGATGATCGGCGTAAGGCCCCACACCCCGTACAGTACCCCGCCGATCACCGGACCCAGCAGGTTCGCCAAAGCGGCCACCTGATTGACCACCGCGTTGGAACGAACCAGATTCTTCTCAGAGGACAGCAGCGGAATGCTGGAATTGACCGCCGGCTGATAAAACGACTGGATCAGCGACAGCAGGACCATAATCACGGCAATTTTCACCAACACTCCACCCTCCGCGGAGAGCGCCGCCCCAAAGGCCACGGTCACACCCGCGGTCACAAAATCCAGCGCCGCCATGATATTTCTTCGGTTGATCCGGTCCGCCAGCACCCCTCCCAGCGGCGAGAACAAAATCGTGGGAATCAGCGCCACCGCCGAAATCGTTCCAAACGCCGCAGCCGATCCGGTTTGATCCAGCACGTAAAACGGAAGTGCGAACCTCAAAGTCACATTTCCAAATAAGGAAATAATCTGTCCGATGACCACCAGCAAAAAATCCCTGTGAAACAGCTTTTCTCCATTCTGTTCCCCCTGATTCAACTTCAATTCACCCTCATTCATTTCCAAAGCCTCTCTTTCTTTTCCGATTACCATCAAATCATACCGACAGTCGGTATGTAAATAGCTAAAAAGAAATCCGGTGTGAACCGGCCTTCCTTTTCTCTTTGTTTACGGCTCCATCCCTTTTTGCCCTTGAAACACTTCGTCATAATAAGACGAAGCCGCTTCACTCACCGCTTCATTGATAATGGGAAGTCCCATCTGCTCAAAGGTAACTCCCAGGAAGCGTATCCGTTCCATAAATTCTTCCCGATCCGCGGCAAAGACCATGGGATTGGACCAAATATTGATCAGAAGCATGATGACCTGAGCCGCTTTCTGCGGGTCCTCGGTACTCAGACTCCCATCCGCCGCTCCTTCGGAAATGAGCGTTTCCAGATAAGGAGCCACTCCATAGACCGCGCTCTTCAATTCCTCCACCACATACTTGGGATTTTGCAGCAGAACGGATACTCCCGCGATCAGCTTCCGGTGGGGATCTCCCTCCAGAATCCGCACAATCGCCGTGCTGATTTTTTCTCTTCCGTTCAGCTCCCGGGATTCGCGAATTTTTTCAAACCAATTGTTGTTGTAAAATTCCCGATCGGACACCGCGTCGATGATTTCTTCCTTCGACTTAAAATGGTGGTAAATCGCGCCTTTGGACAAGTCGCCCAATTCCTCCACGATATCCTGAATGGTGGTCTTTTCATAGCCCTTCGCCATAAACAGCTTCGTAGCGGCATCCAGAATCCGGTTCACCGTCACCTCGGGATATTTGTTCCTGGTCACTGTCAGCTCCCCTTTCACACCGATCCTTTTACGCGGATGCACGCCCTATCCGAACGGATACACATGCGCATCCACACACTTATATGCATATATACATACGTTCGTTCGGTATGTTTATAGAATACGCATTCGTTCGTCTTTTGTCAAGGGCAAACGGAACAAAAAACGAAATGCGAAATCATTCCAGCGTTTCCGGGTCACCGTGCTTCCTTCCACGGTCCGGTCTTTTCAGTAGAGGTTCCCGCCGATTTGTGTTAAGATAGAGCCAGTACAAATATTTAGGAGGAACGAAAGATGAAAACAGCAGCGGACCTGAATCGAACGCTTTTGAGCTTGGATCGGAAAAGCTATCCGGCATATAAATCCTTAGCGGGACAGTATGAATTTGACCGCTATACTCTCTGTATCGATCACGTGCAGGGAGACCCCTTCGCCGCCCCTTCGCGCCTGCGGATCGTCATGGATCAGAAAACGGCCGCCTTCCCGCCGGATCTCTTCGACCTTCCTCACAAGCGGACGGCTCTGGAGGATCAAATCAATCGTCTGTTTTACCGGGCGATCGGTCAGCAGACGGGAAAAGCACACGGTTCGGGAAAAAGCGGGCTGATTTCCATCAGCCGCTGCGGACAGGAGGTTCTGGACCGCACCGCGGTGGAAATAGACGGCAAACAGCTCACCATTCGATTTGAAGTGGGTTTCCCCGCCGCCGGCCGCAGCATCTTAGCCAGAGAGCTGGAAAAGATCCTCTTTTCCTTCCTGCCGGAGATCGCGGAGCGTTCCATGATCTTCCGCAATTTGGATCAGAAACGAATCCGCGCCGCGGTGGAGCTGTCGGAGGATCAATTCTTTCTCCGGGAAGAATTGGCGCGGCGCGGACTCATTGCCTTTGTGGCCAACGGCGCCATCCTGCCTCGGGAAAGCGGGGTTTCCGACCGCCCTCTGGCAGACGGGATTCCCTTCGTCTCCCCTGATTCACTGCGGGTCACCCTGGAGCTTCCCCGTCATGGCAAGCTGTCCGGCATGGGCATTCCCCGGGGAATCACTCTGGTGGTAGGAGGCGGCTATCACGGGAAATCCACCCTCCTGAAAGCGCTGGAACGCGGCGTCTACGATCACATCGCCGGAGATGGCCGGGAATTTGTGATCTGTGAAGGGTCCGCCATGAAAATTCGCGCCGAGGACGGACGCAGCATCCGCAGTACCGATATTTCCCCTTTTATCAACAACCTGCCCAACGGCAAGGACACCCACCGTTTTACCACGGAAAACGCCAGCGGCAGCACCTCTCAGGCCGCCAACGTAGCGGAGGCCATCGAAGCAGGCGCCAAGCTGTTTCTCATCGACGAAGACACCTCCGCCACCAACTTCATGATTCGAGACGAGATGATGCGGAAGCTCATCGCTGCGGAGCAGGAGCCGATTACTCCTTTTACCGACCTGATCCGCCCGATTTACGAGCAATTGGGGATCTCCACGATCCTGGTGGTAGGCAGCTCCGGCACCTATTTTCAGCTGGCGGATACGGTGATTCAGATGGATGCTTACGAGCCGAAGGATATCACGGAAAGAGCCAAAGCGGTCTGCGGGGAATTTCCCCGCAGCGGCGAGGCTGTCAAAGAGGTGCGTCTGGCTCTCGATTTTCACCGCTGTCTCAAAAAAGGATCCATCCGCCGGGAGGACCGCGGGGTCAAGATCAAAACAATGGGCCGGGACGGAGTGGTGATCAACAAAGACACTATCGATCTGCGCTATGTGGAGCAATTGGTGGACAGCGAGCAGCTCATGACGCTGGGGCGCGTCTTAGAATACGCCGAGGAGCATCTGGCCGGAAGTCAAAAGACCTTGAGCGAAATCGCGGACCAAATCGTGGAGCTGATTCGCGCCAAGGGATTGACCGCCCTGGCGGGAAGCCATCGCTTTTCCGGTTCCTTGGCCATGCCCAGGAAACAGGAAATTCTGGCCTGTTTTAACCGCTTCCGCCAGTTGAAGGTTTAAACGGCAGATCAGTTTCCCCATTCCTTCAATGCGCGGTCCGCTTTGGAAACATCCTTTTTATACACGTAAAAAATGTACTCATACATGGCGTTCATATTCACTCCGAAGGTCCCGGTCTCCGCGCCCTGCGTCGCGCCTCCCTGGACCTTCACCTGAAAAGGAATCCCCGCCTCGGTCAGCGCCGCTCTGATTTTGGCCTCCTTTTCCATGGAAAAAGCACTGATCAGCTTTGCTCGATTGAAGATGGTAATCATCAGGTTCACGCTCCTTAATTATTCTTTTCATAATAGAAATAGGTACTAATTTCCGCAAACATTGAAATGGAAAAGGCAAATGCCAACCCCAGACCAATGCTCAGGAACATCTCATGCTCGACGACTTTCGCCATCACCAAAAAAAAAGAGCATCAGACCAAAGGCGATAAACTGTGTCAATTGAAACGCTTTGCTTCTCGACTTCAGTTCGATGAGTTGATTTCGTTCATCCAATTCGTCCATTTTATCTTCTCGGGTTAATTTCCTTGAAACACCACGAAGCATCGATTGCAGTCCAAAAAAGAGGAGAAGCAGAATCAAAATGATACTTTTTACGTCAAATCCCGTCCAAATGCTTGCTATTAAATTGAGCAGCGCCAGAACCACCGCGAAAATGCCAAACGCAAATGTTTTCTTATTATAAATCTTCATATTTCCGATCCTCCCATTCCTTGTTTTCCTTCAGACAGCATAACTCTTCGATCGACACGCCAAATACCTGGGCCATGCGAAAGGCCAGCATAAGGGATGGGCTATACTGCTCCTTTTCAATGGATATGATGGTTCGTGAAGAAACGTGAACCAGCTCAGCTAGCTGCTGCTGCGTCATCTTAGCCGCCATTCGAAGTTCTTTTACTTTTGTTTTCATAATCCTTTCATCTCCAAAACGTGAAGCTCGCTTCTCATGAAGTCAGTTTCATGTTAATACGTTTTCGCCGAATTGTCAAGGAAATGGAATAATTTTCATCATCTCCTCATCGAAAGCAATCGAAAAATATTGGGAACTGAGGATTCCGTGAACGTCCGATTCGATCCGCATCGTGTTTGCGGACGGCAATGGGGAATTTGACGGTAACCACGGAGAAGCGGACGCGTCGGCCCTTGAAGACCGGCACCCCAAAGGCCGCAAAGTCCCGAAAGGCCACAATCTGATGATTTTATCTTATTTCAGGCTTTTTCTATGAAAAGGTTAATAAGCTTCAATTTAGTGGAAATCAATAGCCTGATTTAAGCTAGTCTTATCCAATTTCAATCTATTTTTTGCGAAAAGGTTAAGAATAAAGCGTTTTCCTAACCTTATCCGCTGCTTTTATGCAAAATAAGATAATATCGCCCTAGAAATCGATGAGACGGAACGATTTGACCGCCAGCTTTAACCCTTTGGGGCAAAAGACCAGATAAAAGATAATATCCGAGCCTTCGCGGAGCTGTCAAAGCGCCAATCACCTAACAGCCTGCCGGCCGGAAATCTTCCAAGAATATGCGGATATGAAAACCTCGGAGCGGGAAGAAAGAAGGGCTTCCCGTTAAACTACCCGGATTGCACGGCCAATTCCAAACAGATACAAATAGCTTTCATCCACCCGGATTCCTTTGATCTTTTCCAAAGCCTCCCGGTACATCATCACCTGAGGCCGATACCGTTCCAGAAGCCGGTCCGTGTCGGGTTCTCCCACTTCATCCTTAGGCACATAGTTGGACTTATAATCTAAAAGTACGGTTCGCCGGGTTCCGTCCGCCAGCCGCTCCCGAAAGAAGCAGTCGATGGTTCCCTGTACGATGACCGTTTCCCCTTCCATCTGTTTTTTCAGATTGAAGGACACCTCTTTTCGCACCAGCTCGGCCCGGCAAGCCCGCTTCCCGATTTCCGACCGGAAAAAGCCTGCGATCTTTCGCAGGTCCGCCGCGCCCGCTTCCTCTTCCGTCAGCAGCAGCCGCGCCGTCATATCCGTCACAAAATCCTCGATGGCCCGCTCGGCATTCTGACCCGAGTCCTGTTCCCCGGAGCCAAACCGCTCCGCGTCAAACGGAATGTGTTCCATGATTTTATGCAGAATGGTCCCTTTTTCCGCTCCGGTAAAGCTCTTTTTCTTCATGGTGAACCGCGGTGCGGCCACCGAGGCCTTCTGCCGAAAGTCCGTGATCTCCCCGCGGTCGGCGTTCCAGGCGGCCTCCGCCGCATCCACCTCTCCCACGACCACCCGTCCGGCCAGCGGACGCTCCGTCACGTCTCCGCGGGCCAGCTCGGAAACGCTGTATTTGGATTTCATCCCCAGCGCCTTTTCATATTCATAGGAAAAGCCCAGGCGGCGCTCCACCTCCCGGCGCACCAGCTCCGGCGCCGCGTCTTCCGGGCCCTCCGCAAATCCGCCGGCTAATCCCTTTTGCAGCAGCAGCAGGTCCTCATCGGCTTCCCGTTTTGCCGCCTGCAGCTGACCGCGGTCGTGAATCCGCAAGTCCACTCCCGCGGCCAGAAGGGCGGGCAGGATCAGCTCCAGATAGGACTTGGCACCAAAAACATCTTCTTCCTGGCGATACTCCAGCTGTTCCAGCTGCTCTCCCGCATTGGTCACCGTCCCCAGAAGAACCATTTGGTCCATCGCCCTGGTAAAGGCCACATATAAAATACGGATTTCCTCCGCCATATCCTCCGCCGCTTTTTTCTGCTCGATGATGGTCTGAAGCAGAGTCTTTTTATAGCAGTGATCCTCCGGTTCCACCAGCCGCAAGGCCAGTCCCAGCTCCTTGTGCATTCCGGCCTTGGCCCCCCCGCCGTCACGATTGAATCGCTTGCCCAGTCCGCCCACCAGCACATAAGGAAATTCCAGCCCCTTGCTCTTGTGAACGGTCATGATCCGCACCACATCGTCATTTTCCGAGATCAGCCGGACCTGCCCCATGGAAACCTTGCCCTCCTGCAGCGCTTCGATGTAGCGGATAAAGCCGAAGAGCCCCTTCATCTGAGCGTTCTGAAAGGCCACCGCCTTGTCCACCAGAGCCCGCAGATTGGCCTGACGCTGGGTGCCCCCCGGAAGCGCCCCCACGTAAAGAGAATAACCTGTGTCCCGCAGCAGCATCCGGATGAATTCCGCCAGAGGCAGATAAGAAGCTTGTTCCTTCCACCTGGCCAGACGCGCCAGAGTGTCGGCACACTTGGCAGCCAGCTCCGACGCCGGTTTCCGGACGCTCTCCGGTTCAATTTCTAAGGAAGCGTCAGCGTTCCCCTCCGTCACGGAAACCCCGCCCGCCGCGGAGGCAGCCGCCAGAGCCTCGTAATAGCTTCCCCTTCGATGCGCCGCCCGAATCTCGGCCAGCTCCGGAATGGTGAAGCCGAACACCGGACTGCGCAAAGCAGAGAGCAGAGGAACATCCTGCTTCTTGTTGTCGATGACCCTCAATACGTTTAAAAACACCTGGATTTCCAGAGTATCGAAATAGCCGTCTCCCGCGTCCACGAACGCCGGAATTCCTGCGTCCGTCAAAGCGGTATAATACAGGTCGGCGTAGTTTTTCGCCCCTCGAAGAAGGATGACCATATCCCGTTTTCGAAGGGGCCGTTCCACGTTCTTCTTTCCATCGTAGATGGGCTTGCCTATGGCTTGGCGGACCAGCTGCGCCGCCACCGCCGCTTCCACCTCCGCCTTTTTCAGCTCCCGGATTTCCTCATCCGGGCCGCCGCCCTCCAAATCCTCTCCGGTGAGCTGACGATCATCGGCCAGGTGCAGCTCCAACGGATAATCCAGCGGGCCTTCATAAGCGACCCCTTGATAAAGCGCCGCCGCCCCGTCGTAATCCATGCCGGTGGTCTCCTTGGTCATGATCCGGGAAAATACATCGTTGACTCCCCGCACCACGTTCCCCTTGCTGCGGAAGTTGCGGTTCAAATCCAGCTTGCGGTCCTGCGGACGAACCCCGGAACGGAAGGCCTCGTATTTCCCGATGAACAGCTCCGGCTCCGCCAGCCGGAATTTATAAATGCTCTGCTTCACATCTCCTACCATGAACAGATTGTCATCCCGTTTGATCCTGTCGATCAGCGTCTCCTGTACCACGTTGCTGTCCTGATACTCGTCGATAAAAATATAGTGGAAGCGCCTGCGGTATTCCTCCGCCGCTTCCTCGTGTTCCAGCACCGCCAACGCGTAATGCTCGATGTCATTGAAGTCCAAAACCCGTTTTTTCTCTTTTTTCAGCCGGTAACGGCGGTCAAAGTCCCACACCAGCCCCTCCAGATAACGGGCTGGCTCGGCCGTCTGCCGAATCTCCCCTACATAAGAGGACAGCGGCTTGGCCAGATAAAGCTCCGTCAGCTTTTTGAAAATGGCCTTGGCCCGATCCCGAAGCTGCTTCACCGGCTCCCGAATTTCTCCATAGGCTTCGTTCTCCTCCTTAGACGCCCGGAAGGTTTGGAACTTTCCGGCCTTCATCGCCCGGGAAAGTCCGTCAAACCATTCCGTTCCCGAGGTCTTTTCCCGTTCATCCGCGTCGAAGCTTTGCAGAAGCCCCTCGATCATCCCCATGTCCACGGCGTTTTTGGGAATCAGGCTTTCCACCCCGCCATGGGTCAACAGCTCTTCCGTCTGCTCCAGATACCGCAGAACCAGTCGGAGGTCTCCCCGGATTCGCTGCGTCATCTCTCGAAATGCCGGACCGCGGAGAAATTCTTCCACCCCCGCGGAAAGCTGCTCTACGTGCGCGTCCAGCCATCCCCGGGGATCGGGAATACTCTGGATAAATTCATGGGTGGAGCGGATCAGCTCCTTCACTGCGTTTTCGTTTTTACTGCCGGCGTAACGGCGGAGAAACTCCAAAAATTCAGGAGAGGACTCCGCGAAGCGTTCCGTGAACAGCTCTTCCATCGCCTCGGTCTGAAGGATCGTCTTCTGCGCGTCATCGCAGATCTTGAAGTTGGGCTCCAGGTGAATCAGATGAAAATAACGGCGGATCACCTCCATGGAAAAGGCGTGAAAGGTGCTGATGTTGGCCTTGTGCATGCTGTTGAGCTGACGGCGGAGAAAACGTTCCTGCTCCGGAGGAAGCTCCGGCTGTTCCAGACTGTCGTTAATGGCGCTGACGATTTTTTCCCGCATCTCAGAAGCGGCCGCGCTGCTGAAGGTCACGATGAGCATTTGTGTCAGCTCCACCCCGTCTTCCAGGATCAAACGCTTGATTCTCTCCACCAGCACCGCCGTTTTGCCGGAGCCCGCCGCCGCCGAAACCAGCATGTTCTTTCCTCTCATCTCAATGGCCGCCAATTGTTCCTCGGTCCACTTCATCCGTTATTCCTCCCTACTTATAAAACAGGCCGCATCTCTGCGGCCCCCTCGTTTTATTCCGTTTCGATCATGTGCAGCTTGGCAAGCAGCTTCACCAGCTTGTCGCCTTTAGGAAGCGTTCGAATCTCGCCGGCTCCGATGCCGCCGATCTTCAGCAGTGTAATTCCGTAAGCCGCTCCGCCCACACAGATCGACAGCGCGGTGGAAATCGTATTGCCCAGGAAACCCGCGCAGACCTGATAGCATGCCAGCACCAGAACCGTCATCACCACGCCTGCCGCCACAGGCTTTCCCACCGACAGCACATAGTTGAACTTCACGCCGGTCAATCTCTTGACCATGATGAAATTGCACGCGCCCACCACGAAATAAGCCACGGAGCTGGCGATGGCCGCCCCCAGTATGTTAAGCTCCGGGATGCCGGTGAGCCAGTAGGTCAGCCCCACCTTTACGAGAAACCCGATCGCCACCGAATATACGGCCATTCCCGCGCGGTCCAAACCTTGTAAAATTCCCGCCATGGTCAGCGCCACGGCCAGAAAGACGATTCCCACGGACATGATGAACAGAATGGGCGCCGCCTCCGACGCACTGTCCGCCTGCGCCATGTAAAGCAGGCGCATGATCGGCCGGGAAAGAGCCATCAAGCCAAAGGTGCAGGGGATTCCGATGATCCACGCGGTCCGGAAGCCCAGGGTCACGTTCTGACGAATCCCATCCTGGTCCCCGGAGCTCTTGGCCGCCGCGATGGCCGGAACCAGAGCCAGCGCCATGGAAAGGGCCAAGGCCTGGGGAATATTGATGATCGGGCCGGCCAGTCCGCTCATCTGTCCGTAGAGCGCGTTGCCGGGAAGCCCCATGGCAGTCAGCCGGTTGATGACAATCATCACGTCCCCCATGTTCATGATGGGCAGAATGGAGACGCCGATGGTTACGGGAACGGTAATCATCACCAATGTTTTTAAAATGTGCCCGGAGCTTTCCGAAAGCTGGCCTTTGCTTCCGGCAATGGACTGCCGGATGCTGCCGCGCTTCCTTAGATAGATCAAGATCAGCACCAGACACCCCACGATGGGTCCGATGCTGGTCCCCAGGCAGGCTCCCGCGGCCGCGTATTCCAGTCCTATGGGTACCAGCACCACCGCCAAAATCAGTCCCACCGCCACGCGAACACCCTGCTCGCTCAGCTGAGAGACCGCGGTGTGCTGCATTTCCTGCATTCCCTGGAAATAACCCCGATAAACCGCCATGATGGGAACCACTAAAAGGGCCGGCGCAATGGCCATCATCGAATATTTAGCCGGTGGATTTCCCAGCAGCTCCACAATGGGCCCCGCTCCGAAGAAAAACACCGCGAACGCCAGCAGGCCCAATGCGAACATCAGAAGAAACGACAGCTTGAACACCCTGTGAGCTTCCCCGTCCTCCCCCACGGCCAGCCGTTCCGAGACCATTTTAGAAATTGCCGCCGGTGCTCCATTGGTGGAAAACACCAGCAAAAAC
>CAUHLX010000029.1 GCA_959606705.1 uncultured Bacillota bacterium
AAACATTTTTCGGTAAAAAAGACACCGTGAACACCTCGAACGAACTGTTCCGAACCAATCTGGAACTGAATGCGGAAACCTTCCGGGCAAACCTGCCCGCGGTCCGCGCCGGAAAATCCATCCGTTTCCTTACCAAGATGAAAAACCTGCGAGGACAGACCGTCTGGCTTCAGATCAGCGGAGACTGTGTGGATTGGATCGGCGGCGATCCGGTCTACCTTCTAATCTACATCGACGTCACGGATCTCACCGATTTGAGAGAGATGCAGAAGAAGCTGGAGGAGCAGGCGCAGCAGCTCCGACACGCTTTAAAGGAAGCGGAAGAGGCCAACCGCGCGAAATCGGATTTTCTCTCCCGCATGTCACATGATATCCGCACTCCCATGAACGCGATCGTGGGGATGACGGAGGTAGCCGGAGCTCATCTGGACAATCCGGAAAAGACTCGAGACTGCCTGCGCAAGATCTCCATCTCCAGTCAGCACCTTCTGGGACTGATCAACGACGTTCTGGATATGTCCAAGATTGAAAGCGGAAAAATGACCCTTCGCAGTGATTCCATGTCACTGCCGGATACCTTGGAAAACGTGGTGGCTATTGTTCAGCCTATGATCGAGGAACGGAGCCAGAATTTTTCCGTCCGCCTGCACCAGGTGCGGCACGAACAGTTTTTCTGCGATACGCTGCGTCTGAGGCAGGTGCTGATCAACATTCTTTCCAATGCGGCCAAGTTTACGCCGGACCGCGGCGGCATCACTATGGATATTGCCGAAGAGCCTGTGGAAAACGGCTGTATCGCTCCCTTTATCTTCACCATCGCCGACACCGGAATCGGCATCAAGCCGGAATTTCTCGATCACATCTTCGATTCCTTTGCCCGGGATACCGACGGACAGGTGAGCCAAACCGAAGGAACGGGTCTGGGAATGGCCATCACCAAGAAAATCGTGGAGCTGATGGAGGGATCCATCGAAGTACAAAGCGAATGGGGGCGCGGCACCACCTTCACCGTCCGCATCCCGCTGCAAATCGATATCAGCGTCGAAAAAGACGAGTTTCAGCTGCCGGACCTGAACGTCCTGGTGGTGGATGACGACGAGATCATGTGTGAGTACGCGGCCCAAATGCTGACGGACTGCGGGGTTCGCGCTCACCGGACCAGCAGCGGCGCGGAGGCGGTGCGGATGGCGGTGGACGCCCATAAGAACCATGACGATTTCGACGTGGTCATCCTGGATTGGAGGATGCCGGATCAGGACGGAGTGGAAACCGCCAGGGAAATGCGCCGTCAGATCGCAACCGAGGTGCCGATTCTGGTGGTCTCCGCTTATGACTGGACCGTCATTGCGGACGAAGCCATCGCCGCCGGAGTGAGCGGCTTTCTCCCGAAGCCGCTGTTCCGTTCCACGCTCTACCGCGGACTGTATCGATACGTGCTGCACAAGGACCAGCCCGGGCTGATCCGCGATCAGGATCGAACCTACGACTTCAGCGGTAAACGCATTCTCTTAGTGGAGGATAATGATCTCAACCAGGAAATCGCGGTGGAGCTGCTGTCCGATGTTAACGCGGAGGTGGAATGCGCCGGCGATGGTGCGAAAGGCCTGGAGCGGTTCCGCCAATCGCCGGAACACTACTACGATCTGATTTTGATGGATATCCAGATGCCGGTGATGAACGGCTACGACGCTGCCAGAGCCATACGAGGCCTTTCCCGACCGGACGCCGCCGACATTCCGATCCTGGCCATGACCGCCGACGCTTTTTCCGAGGATATCGCGGAAGCGAAAAAGGCGGGGATGGACGGTCATCTGGCAAAGCCCCTGGACATTGCGCTGTTGAAACGGGAGATCGGCAAGTTTCTTTTATAACCGGAACCCTTGGTCTCCGGAAATGGAAAATCCGCAAGGGCCTCGGCCCTTGCGGATTTCCTTTATCTTGTGTGATTCGTTGAGATTTGCTGATTTCATCGCCGCCCGGTCGGGGACGGCTGCTGTCTACCCCAGATATTCGCGGCCCACATATGCACTGGTCGCCGCCTTCAGCATCCCGCCGTAGCCCAGCGTAAACTCGATGACATCTCCTACCTGGTATTCTCTATCGGCGTTGGTCACATCCATGATCAAATGGTCGGAGCTGCCGCCCAGAATGTCGATTTTCTCATCCAGGGGAGTCAAGCTATCGATGTCGATGTCCTGCTTGCCCACGCCCAGAATGGCCCGCTTGATCACGCCCCGATCCTCGTAAACCGGCTTCTGTCCGAAGGCATCCACGCCGGTCTCTCCGATGGGAACGGACTGTTTGCTCTTGAGCTCGATGATTTGAGCCTGCAGCTTGATGGCGTCGTGACAGGTCCCGGGAACGGTTTCCCCATAGGCGGTATCATTGCCCAGAATAAAGGATTCTCCCAGCCGCAGATTGTTGATCCCGGCCGGCATCTGATCCTTCCAGATCAGATAGATGGAGCTGCTGTTTCCACCGGAAACCATTGGCAGCTTAATATTGAACTTCGTCTCGATCTTATGGGCAATCTCCACCAGCTGAGAAAGATTGTCGTTCTTAGGAATGACCGCGCCGTAGCAGGTCAGATTGACACCCACACCGTACAGCTCGATGTTCTTCATTTCCAGAATCTCCGCCACCGTGCTGAAAATGGTCTCTTCGTCCCGGAAGAAAATCCCCTCCCGCAGGTCACCCAAATCGATCATCAGAAGCACCTTGTGCACCTTGTTTTTCTTGGCTGCCGCTTCATTGAGCAGACGGATGGTGGAGAGCTCGGAGTTAAAGCTCAAATCCACATATTCCACCGCTTCCTCCACTTCGCTGTGCATGGGAAGCCGCAGCAGTACGGTCTGTTTTCCATACTTGTCGGCCAGATCCCGATAGCTCTTGATGTTGGCTGTCCGGCTGTCCGCCAGAAAATCCACCGCCGGATTCTGCGCGATCCGCTCCACGATCCTGCGATCCGCGCAAAAGCCCTTCGTCACGATCATCAGACTGCATCCGCCATCCTCCTTGGTGATTTTCGCCACCGCGTTCAGATTTTGGTCTACCTTTTTCAGATCAATCATCACTCTTGGATACATGTTTGATTCTCCTCCTCTTCCTCGCCTTAGTCTTCTTTCTTCTTCCACTCGCCGTCTACACACACCCAGCCTTCCGCTTCCAGCTGACGTTTATGCTCTTCCAGTTCTCTTTCTTTTTCCAGCCTAGTCGCCTCCATCCGCTCCAGCTCCTGCTGGTAAATGGCTTTGTGCGGCGCCACATCTTTCTTCTCAGGGAATTGGAACGCCAGGCTCTGCTCCAGCAAGCGGATGGTGGCTTCCTTGTAGCGCTTGGACAGCACGCCCAGCGAGGCCATGATATAATCGTTATCCACCAGAATCTCCGCATTTTCGCTGGGAAACAGCAGCATTCCCGTCTCGTTGTGCTTGGCGATTTCCCGCATGATCTCCACCCGGTGCGGAAGTCGAGTCAGCGCGCCGCCGGTGCCGACGATATATTTCACCTGAGTCAGATCCTTCCCCTCCGCCACGGTGCTCCTGCCGGAAGGCCCGTAAATGTAACGAATTTTGCCTGCGTGACGCTCGGTAGCGGTGATCACCGCTTCCTTGGTCAGCCGTTCTACGAAGCGAAACTCTTCTTCGTCCTTGGGAATCGCGTGATAGCGTTCCATCACCCCGTCAATATCCAGCTGCAGCTCCTCGGCTAGTTTTTCCTTGCCGATCAGCTCTACGATATTCTTCATGTTGACGTAAACACCCAGATCCCCTTCCACCGTACGCTTGGCCTTGGGCTCCGGATTGATCAGCACCCGAGCCACCATCTCGGAATCCTCGGTGACGGAATGAAGGTCGGTGGTAGCGCCTCCCACGTCCAGCACGATCACGTTGCCAATGCACTCGTTGAGCAGCTTGGTGCATTCCATGACCGCCCCGGGTGTGGGGATGATCGGGCCGTTGACCATATCTCTCACATGCTCCATCCCCGGAGCGTTGGTGATATGATCCTCAAAGGCCTCCTGGATCACCCGTCTGGCCGGTTCCACGTTGAGGTCGTCGATCTTGGGATACACGTTATCCACCAGATACAGCTTAATGCCGCTTTCCTCGTCGAAGATCAGCTTCATCTCTTCCTGATTTTCAATATTGCCGGCGTAAATCACCGGAACCTTCAATCCCATGCTGCGGATCATTTCCGCATTGTCGATGGCCGTATCCCTCTCACCGTAGTCCACTCCGCCGGCGATCATGATCAGGTTGGGCTTGATTTCCTTGATTTTAGCCAGATCCGTCCGCCGCAGCTTTCCGGCCGTCACGTGATGGATGATGCCCCCGGCTCCCAGTGCCGCTTCCTTGGCCGCCCGGACCGTCATATCGTATACCAGTCCGTGAACTGACATTTTCAAACCGCCCGCCGCGCTGGAGGTGGCCAGCATTTCATCGTACTCCAAACTATCGATGCCCATTTTTTTGCACAAGTCGTCGATGGCTCCCTGCAAGCCGATCCGGACATCTCCGTCCATTACGGAAGTCGGTGCCTGACCCTGCGCCCAAAAAACGGGATGCTCCGTTTTAATATCCTGAAACGCGTTGACCACTGTGGTAGTGGAGCCGATTTCAGCTACCAGTACATCTACTTTCATCGTTTGGTCCCCCTTTATTATCAAAATTTCTCATTGCGCTACTGTCTATCTCTCATTTTCTCAGACCCTACTTTATTACCCTGAGAAAATCGGAGATAATCAGTAAAACAATTCGCCCGTCCGGCTTCGGCGGTTTCCGCCGCTCCCTTCGGAGTCGCCGGAGTCCCGTCCGCCGAACGGGCGAAAGGCTTCTGATCTTGAAAATAGCGTATGACATCGCTTGCCACTTTGCCATACGCTATTCTTATTTACCGCTATGTCCCGCGCTGTCGCGGAGCTTTAAAGGTAAGGAGCGATCTTATTTGATCTTCCCTTCCTTTACCAGTTCACGTCTCTTCTCTACCAAGAAGGTAGCAACGTCGATGCCGTGGCTGTTTCTTCCGAAGCCGGCGTCCACACCGGTCTTCAGAGCTTCCTCAGGAATGACCTGAGTACCGCCGCAAGCGATCATCACGTGGTCACGGATGCCCTTTTCGATGGCCAGCTCATGGATCCGCTTCATGTTCTTGTAGTGGATGTTGTCATGGCTGATGATGGTGGAAGCCAGGATTGCGTCGGCCTTCAATTCGACAGCCGCGTCAACCAGCTTTTCAACCGGGCAGGAGGTGCCGAGGTATTCTACCTCGATGCCGAACCGCTCGATGCCGCCGTGCTTGATGTCGATGATCTCCCGCAGACCTACGGAATGCTCGTCTTCGCCAACCGTAGCGCAGACGATCTTCATGGGCCGATCGGAGATATCGTTGCGGATTTCCTCATCGGACAGCACATGGGGTTCCGGCGGAATGACCAGATCCTTGACGTCGATGTCGAAGTCGACCTTGCCCTTCATCTCGATCCGGGTGCCTTCCGCTTCCTGCATCACCTCACGGTTGATGACTTCGGGGTCCACCAGACCTAGCTTCTTGCCGATTTCCACGGCAACCGCTTCGGATACCCGCCGATTGGCCGGGATGAACATATTCAGCATGATGGTGCCGTCAGCCATCCATTCCATTTCAGGCTTAATCAGAGTGGAACCGTGACGATATTTCTCAACTTCCTTCAGACGAGTGTTGACGTTGTCATTCTCGTCCAGTTCGTCGATGTATACGATCTTGGAACGATCCTCGAAGGTACAGCCGCCGATCAGCGCAGCCGGATTCTCGGGATCTCCGCCGTACTGAGCCACATTGTTGTAGCCGAAGTGAGCGGTTACGGGAGCCATGTAGTCTTCCGCTCTCTCGTAAACGAAGCCATAGCCGATGCCGCCTTCGATCTTACGAGCAATGCCGTCGCCGTTTCTTTCCGGATACTTGCCGGAGTCCACGAAGAAGCCTTCTTCCACGGCCTTGAAATAGCCGCCGACCTCGATTACCTCTTCCATGAACAGGCAGGCTCTCTCTTTGATCTCTCTGGCGTTCTCTCTCAGAGGACCATCCTTCTTCAGCTCGACCATCTCCATCAGTCCGTCCAAACCGATCAAAGTCTGGTTCGCATTGTCGCAGGCCTCGATGTTGTAAATATGCCAAGGCACGTTACGGCCTTCGTCCGGCGTGATGGTGGACTGGATGTCCGCACGGGTCAGCTTGGAGATCAGCATGTTCAGAACGTGCGTTACGGTTGCTTCTCTAGCGGAAGCTTCCATGTACTTGGTGTTCTGCTGAGCTCTCATCCGATATCTGTCGCAGAAATCTCTCAGCGCAACCGCGTAGGGCAGATCCAGGTAAACACAGGGTGCCGGCGGAGCGGTGGGAGGTACGGTGGACAGGCAGATGTTGCCCGGCTTGATGCCGACCTTCTCGGAGAACAGAGAGTTGATGGCATGCTGAACGATCAGCTCAGGCATTACCTTCCAGGCCTCTCTGGCAGTGGCGTTGGCGTTGTGCGCGCCGTCGATCTGGGCGATGTCGGCCCAGGCCAGAATCTTCTTGGATTCGCAGGCGTCCACGAAGGAACGAACACAGTTGATGTTTCTGTACAGCACGTTGTACTGGGGATCCTGATGCGCGCCATTGATGCCTTCTTCCGCGAACATAACCGCCACGTCGGGACCGGCAACACCGGAAACGTAAGAATGATAGTTGATCGGACGGCCAACTTCATCTTCGATCATGTCCAGAGCTTTTCTCTGCGCACGAACCTGTTTTCTGGTAATGGGAACACCGCCGATGCCCTGGGGAGTTCCTTCGATCAGTCCGTCCATGTGGGACTGGCCGGCGGTACGGATTACCATGATGTGGTCCGCGCCATGCCAAGCGCCCATTCTCATGCGGCGGATGTCGTCCTCAAAACGTCCGGAAGCGATTTCCGTGGTAATGGAGGGAATCGGCTGCGGATTCAATCCATCGAAATATTTAGAGGAAGGCAGGCCTACGCTGTTTTTCAGCGGGGTGCTCATATCGTGGAAATCAAAGGGTCCCATGTGAAGGGAGGGATCCGGTGTTCTCCAGGTCCAGCCAGTTCTTCTGGGAGCATAATTTTCAAGATCCTCTAAGCAATAATCAACATCGATCTTCTCGTCGACTTTCAGCTTTCTCAATTCTGTCATGGTTATTTCCCTCCTTTGAACAGCGCTGCTGCTTCATCCCAGCACTTGCCATCTACCAGCAGCAGTCCCGCCTCGCGGACGGAGATGCCTTTTTCCTTCGCCAGCTTGTATACCACATGGCCCGCGCCATGTGCCATGAGACCCTTATCCATGCAGCCTTCTACGATCGGCTTTGTCTCAATGGAAGAGAATCCCATACGCAGCAGAACGGAACGTTCTACGGAGGGGGTGGTGTTCTTTCTGCCCAGTTCAAGCAGAGGGTCAACGACCTGCTCGGTCACTTCCCAGAAGTGCTTGTACAGCTCCTCATCACTCATGCCGGCCAGGTGTTTTCTTCTTGTTTCGAAATCATCTGCTCTTTTCATCCTATTTCTCCTTCTTTGTTTTTATCTGTTACGGAGCTGCGGCCCGCCCGGGGCGAGCCGCTTCATCCGGCTCCGCAAAACAAACATTCTATTTTTGCCGTGATCCTGCTCTCGTGTTTACAGGGCGGCGATTACTTCGTTTACGAAGGCTTCATCGCTCTTGACTTCCTCTGCCAGGAACTTGATGTCCGCAGGGGTCAATTTGCTCTTGTCGGGGCAGTGAGTCTTGACCGCCTTTTTGACGAGAGATGCCCGGAAATGCTTCAAATCCGCATCCTTGCACTTGATGAGACCGGGATCCTTGGGGAGAATGACATTGACGCCCGGCTTATCCTCCGCGGGATCGCCAAAGTGAATGTCGATGCCGTTCTCTCTGGCAAACGACAGCTGAGGCTGTACGTGCTTGCCGGCACCGGTGTACTCCGTTTCGCTGATGACAACGACCGCGTCCTCCGGCAATTCCTGGGCCAGCGAGAACGCCGCCGCCAGAGCCGTGTTGCCCGCCGGGCCTCTCTCCAGACCTTCCAGATTGGCCAGAGCCTCGGTCATGTACATTACTTCGCCCTGAGTCACGGTCACGTAGCGGTCCATGTAACGCAGCGGTCTGGCCGCGCTTCTGGGCACATCGGAGTGATCCGGATCGGTGGCGTAAGGAACACCAAAGCCTGTGTGTCCGGTGGTGCAGGACTTCTTGTTGAACTGCTCGTCGGAAGCCATGTGCAGGCCGGTCAAATCGATGGAAGCCGCCACAACCTTAGTGTTGGTCGCTCCCGCTTTCAGCAGGCCTCTTCCCGTGCCGGTCACCATGCCGCCGCCGGCGTTGGTGCAGACCACCATCTCAGGATCTTTGCCCAGAAGCTCTCTGCACTGCATGGCAATCTCATAGCCCAGAGTCTCAACCCCGGCAATGCCGAAGGGAGAATACAGGGAAGCGTTGAAATATCCGGTGTCTTCCAGAACGGACAGGAAGGTGTAGAACAGCTCGGGTCCCACGGTCAACTGAATGACCTCGGCTCCGTACGCTTCGCAGGCTCTGGCCTTCTCCACAATCTCAGGCTGGCCTACGCCGCGGTGGTCGTAGCACTCCTGAACGATGATGCAGTTCAATCCCTGCATCGCCGCCTGAGAAGCCACGGCAGCGCCGTAATTTCCGGAGGTCGCCGCAATGACGCCCTTGTAGCCCAGCTTCTTGGCATGAGCCACGGCACAAGCCGCTCTTCTGGCCTTGAAGCTGCCGGAAGCGTTCGCCATCTCGTCCTTCGCAAAAATTCTTGCGCCATATCCCGGCTTGGCATACTTTCTGGACAGAGCGGACAGGTTTCTCAGCTCTAACAGCGGTGTATTGCCTACGCCCGTTCTGCTCTGAATCTTGTTGACCTCTTCCAGCGTGTAGCCGGTGGATCTCATCAGAGCTTCGTAATCAAACGCTACGGAGCCTGATTCAAAATCACTGTAATCCAGCCCCAGCGCCTTTTTCATAATATCGTTGGATCTTCCCATTACGGAATCATAATCTTTTGCCAGCGCCATTATCTGTCACCTCCAAAACCCATAATTTCTCTCAGCTGCCGATCGATCTGAACCAGCTCAGGTACGAATTCTCCGTAGCTGTGTGTCCAATGGGGATTGACCTCTACCAGCTCGCCCTTATCAAGACGGCCGCACGCGGTCTGAACGGTGACAACATCGCCGATTTCGGCATCCTCCTGCAGGAAGCCCTTTGTCCACATCTCCAGATCACATTTCTTGGTGTCATCCGGAATCTTGGCAGTTCTTTCCTCAGCACTCAAAACAACTGAGTGAATGCGGACCCAATCGCCTTTTTTAGCCATGATCTTCACTCCTATTCTCTATTAAAAATACGTTTCACTTGGGATTTTGTAGCAATTAGGCTGACCGGGAGGGTCTGAACCCTCCTCATGGTCAGCCAGCTTGCTTTAGGATGAGTGTATGTGTTTTGCTTACTTAACGATCTTCTTATCCGGGTCGATCATGTCTCTCATATCGCCCATGATAGCCCGCGGAACGGGCAGATCGATCATGGTCTGCAAACCGGCCTTCGCGTTGATGATGTGCGGAACCATGTTGACGCACATTGCGATGGTGCCGATGCCTCCCGGTACTTCGGGGGAGTTGACCATGTTGATGTTCGGGGTACCTTCGATGATTACGTAGTCGCCGGTCTTGACGCCAACCTGCTCCGGCTCGATCTGCTGCGGGTGATCCATCTCGATCATCAGCTTGCCGTCGGTGTATCCGAAGCCCTTCATCGCGCAGCCAGCTACATTGCCAGCCTTAGCAAAGCCATAGGGGGATTTCCGATCCACGTCGGTCATGATGGGCTCCATGGACTGCTCGATCTTGTCGATCTTCCAGCCGATCGCGTCGCCGATCATGCGGATGGATTCGTGGAATCCCACATGTCCGGACAGCTTGCCGGTCTTGACGCCGTCGAGGAACTCTTCCTTGGTGATGCCGATTCCCTGCTCTTCCATTACCGCCGGTCCGAACGGGGACAGGCTGTTCACACGTCTGGAAATGATGTGGTCTACGGATTCGCAGCAGCCGGTCATGATAACAACCAGCAGGTCCATGATCAGACCGGGGTTGATGCCGGTGCCCATTACGGAAACGCCGTTGGCCTTGGCAATCTCGTCCAGCTTCTTAGCCAGTTCGGGCTCCTGAGCCTGGGGATAAGCCATTTCTTCAGCACTGGTAACGACGTTGATCTTCTTCTCCAGGATGAATTTCAGTCGATCGAACGCGTTTCTGGTGAAGGAGTCGGTGCACAGCAGTACGCAGTCGGCAGCGCCTTCCTTGATTACGTCCTCTTCGCTTCCGATGATGACGTCAGGACGGTCGCCTCTCTCGGCGTTGGGCAGGTAATCATACATGCTCTTGCCAATCTTTGCTCCTCTGCCAACAGCGCCCACAATGTCTACGCCCTTTTTCTTCAGCAGCATTTCGGCCATGCCGGAACCCATAGCGCCAAGGCCCCAGATAATTACTTTTACATTTTCCATCCTTTTTCCCTCCGTTATTCTTTTGATTTAACATTAACTGATTTAAGTTTACGGTCCGGGGCGACAATCCTTCTATGTAATAATACAGCCTCTTCTTCGCCTCGTCCGCGATACTAATATATAAAGCAAGACCCATGCCAACTAGAAAATATAAACAAAAGGTCCCCTTATGTGGGCGTTTTCCCGTAAAATCTAAAGTTATCTTCCGATAAACGCCCTAAATTTTTCATTTGAACTGATTTTATCAAACCAAAAGATTGGAAATATTCTCTAAATTTAAGAGACTTTTAATGAAAAATGCAAATATATTTGCACATTATCGCAAATATATTTGCATTTCATTCGACAAATATTCCCTTTTCTTCGACATCCGGACGGTAGACTATTTGGAAATTCCATATTTCTTCATTTTGTGCTGAAGCGTCTGGCGCTTTATTTTCAAGTGTTCCGCGGCTTTTGAAATATTTCGGTTGTGCATGCTCAGAGTGTCCTCGATCAGATTTTTCTCGATTCGGGCCAGATACTCGTCCATCCCCTCTTCCCCCATTTCGTAGGTTCCGTGCTCCGGAGCTCTTCGCCCGGAGCCCATGATCAGGTTCTTTTCCAGCAGCACGTGCTCGTCCTCCGTCATGGAAATCGCCGCCATTATAATATTTTCCAATTCCCGCACATTCCCCGGGTAATCGTAGTCCAGCAGCTTGGACTTAGCCTGATCGGAAATCATCCACACCTGTTTTTCCTGTTTTTTATTGTGTTTCTCCAAAAACTTTTCCGCCAGAAGCAGGATATCTTCCCGCCGGTCCCTCAGCGGCGGAATATCGATGGAGATAATCGCCAGACGATAGTACAGGTCCTTTCGAAGAACTCCCTTTTCGATCAGCGTCTCGGGATTTTCGTTCAGTGTGGCGATCAGCCGCACATCGATGGGAATGTCCTTGGTCCCGCCCACTCTTCTGATGTAGTCCTCCTGTAAAACGCGCAGCAGCTTGCCCTGGAGCTCGATGGGCATGGAATTCAGCTCGTCCAAAAGCAGGGTGCCGCCGTCCGCCTGTTCAAAAAGCCCCGCTCGATCCACCGCCCCCGTAAAACCGCCCTTGGCCGTCCCGAAGAGAATACCTTCCAGCAGGCTGGCGGGCAGAGCCGCGCAGTTCTGGGCCAAAAACGGCTGATCCTTTCGAGCGCTGTCGAAATGGATGCTCTGCGCAATCAGCTCTTTCCCGGTCCCGGTTTCTCCGTAGATCATCACCGAAGCGCTGGCCCGAGCCGCTTTCCTGGCGATTTCCATCGTGTTGAGAAACTTGCGGCTCTCCCCAAACAGGTTGTCGAAGCTGTATTTGCGGATTTTTCTCTCTTTGGCTTTCTTCGGCTCCTCGATTTCTTTTCGAAGTTCTAAGATCGTGTGTGACATCTGCTGGATGTCCGTGATGTTCTTGGCGATCTCGATGGCCGCGATCACCTCACCGTTTTCAATCACCGGAACCGTGGTGTTGACCGTGGTGATCTGCTTTCCGTCCTTATTTAAATAGGTCTGCTCCTTTTTCAACGTCTGCCGTTCAAAATGCAGCGCCTGCATGATGGTGCTTTCGCTGCGGTCCAGATTTTTGAACACCTCGTCAAAGGGCTTCCGCAGCACTTCGCTGGACTGCATCTTTTCCAGCTCCGCCATCGCCTCATTGTAGACCACGCTGTTGCCGTTGGCATCTACCACGTGGACCCCTTCGTCCATCATGTGCAAAATTTTTTGCATCACCTGCATATACTCTTTGTTTTTCATTGCCGGCACCCCATTCGTTCCGAAATTTTCCTCCTTTATTTTACCACATCCTCAGTAATTTTGAAATTAATATCCTGGAATTCATTGCAATTTGCAGAAATCCATACTCAGCCGCAGGCTATTTGGCACTGATTGACGCTTCCTTATCTTTTTCGGATGCTTTCTTTCTAAAAGGTTAATAATTTTCCATATAATAGTTAATATCCGCCGAGTTTAAGCTTTGCTTATCTTAAATCCTATCATTTTGCGAAAAAGGATAGGATCAAGCCATATTTCTATCTTTTTTTGCCGTTTCCTCATGAAATAAGATAATATCGCCATGCAAATAGATGAAATCGGACTGTTTGACCGCCGGATTTATCCTTGAAGTGAAAAAATGCCGGATAAAAGATAAACATCCGCTATCCATCCTGCCAGTTCCGCCCTCATCTTGACAATTTCGACAAAATTCCCTATAATATTTGCGTATCGTTTATTGCTATTCTACTTTTTTATTTCTAGAAATGGAGCTTTACTATGAGACTGAGAAAAGAATCCGATGACATGCAGGAAGAGGAAATTCTGTTGGTCGCCCAAGTGTCCGACGCCTTGGCCCACCCCGCGCGAATCAAAATCTTCCGTTATATTATGAGCTGCAACCGCAACCGGCAGACGGTCTGCAACAAAGACGTGGTCGCCGCTTTCGACTATTCCCAGGCCACCATCTCACAGCACATCAAAAAGCTGGTGCAAGCCGACCTGGTCCAGGTGAAAAAAAGCGACAAGTTTTCCATCTACTATGTAAACATTGGGATCCTCGGTAAATACGTGGACGCGGTAAAAAAATTTCAATAACCAAGCCGACCGCTAGGAGGCCTGATGGGATCATCCGGAATCGGCTCGGTTACACACTCGGCGCAATGAGAAACTGCGGAACCGGTCAAATGGCTGGTCCCGCAGTTTCTTTGTCCTCCGAGAGCGGCTTGCTCATCAGCGGTTTAAAGAAATTTTTTCATTTCCTCCACATTGGCCTGCTCCGCGCGCACCAGCTTTTCCGCCAGAGCCTTTACTTCATCGTTGGCTTCGCCGTAATCGTGAAGTGCTCGAGTCAGTTTCGTTATTCCCATGGTGCTGCCCTGAATCATCATTTCCGCGATTTTGGAAGACGAGTGATCCACCATCGTTTTAAGGCTGGCGGTCACACCGGACATGGCCTTTGCGGCCGTGGGCGCTTCCTTCGGTTGGCGGCCCCGGTCCTTCAGCATCCGACCCGCGGTTTGATACATATCGTAGTAGCCTTTCTGCTGCCGTTCCATGGCCTGGCGGAGTTGGGGGTCTTCCGCCCCGTCGATTACCTGGGCAATCCCGGTCTGTCCCATGTCTGCATCCCCGCAGATTTCGTTTAAAAGATTGATTTCATTCGTCATTCCTATCACCTCGTTCTTAGCTTGCGCACTCCCCTCGCCTCCATACGCCGATCACTAAAATTATTTTCCCCTTCTCATAATATTCCAAACTCCTGTTTGAATCCCGCCGAAAGCGTGGTATAGTACTATCAGGTGCTGAAAGCATCGGAACCAATCCTGCCGTTTTTCAATCTGACACCGAGGGTTTGCCCCGAGGAAAAGGTGAAAACGGCGGTGCCCGCGGCAGACGGGCAAAACGGAAACACACGCGAGTCGTTCTGATCCACAAGGGTTCGTCCCAAGTGAAAAGGCGGTCTGATTCAGACAGAGTACATTCATACTCCGCGCCTTTTCGCGCGGAGTTTTCGATTTTTTGCAAACGCATTACGATCACAAAAAAGAAAGGAGAACGAATGGAAACCAGAATTGCCCTGGTGGGAATCATCGTGGAAGAACCGGAGGCCGCCGAACGGCTCAACGGCAT
This sequence comes from uncultured Bacillota bacterium, assembly GCA_959606705.1. GTDB lineage: Bacteria > Bacillota > Clostridia > Peptostreptococcales > Anaerovoracaceae > CAUHLX01. Next base: position 14,207 of record CAUHLX010000029.1, read on the forward strand.
CCTTCACGATTACGGTCGATATATCATCGGCCGCATGGGCATCCCCTACCATCAAAAGAACATCAACATCATCAGCGTGGTGGTGGACGCGCCGTCCGATGTGATCAGCTCCCTGGCAGGAAAGCTGGGAATGGTGCGGGGGATCAGCGTCAAGACCGTCTATTCTA
>CAUHLX010000030.1 GCA_959606705.1 uncultured Bacillota bacterium
GTGGTACGAACCGCTTATCCCACCAGACGAGTGGACGGAAGCTATGTGAAGTTCGACCAGAACGCGGCGGTTATCATCAAAGACGACAAGAACCCCGTTGGCACCCGTATTTTCGGGCCCGTAGCCAGAGAGCTGAGAGACAGAAGCTTCATGAAGATCGTGTCTCTGGCCCCGGAAGTTCTGTAAGGGGGAGGTGTGAAGGATGCATATCAAGAAAAATGATACGGTGGTTGTCATCACCGGAAAAGATAAAGGCAAGAAGGGCAAAGTCCTCAAGGTTTACCCCAAAACTGAAAGAGTCATTGTGGAAGGCGTAAACATCCAGACCAAGCATCAGAAACAGACCAGAAAGGTAGCTTCCGAGATCAAGCATCAGGAAGGCCCCGTTCATGTCTCCAACGTGATGTTCTGGGACAGCAAAGCCAAGCAGCCGACCCGGATCGGATACGTCGTTGAAAACGGCAAAAAGAAGAGAGTATCCAAAAAGTCCGGCCAGGTTGTAGACTAAATCAGTTTGAAAGGAGGGAAACATCTTGGCAGCTAGACTGAAAGAAACTTATCAGAATGAAGTATTCAAGGCTTTAATGGAAAAGTTTAAATACAAGAACGTCAACGAAGTTCCGAAGCTTATAAAGATCACCCTGAACATGGGTCTGGGCGAAGCGAAGGACAACGCGAAAATGATGGAGACCGCCGTGGAAGAGCTGGCGGAGATCAGCGGACAGAGACCCGTGGTCACCAAAGCGAAGAAATCCATCGCGAACTTCAAGCTTCGTCAGGGCATGCCGGTAGGAGCGAAGGTTACGCTCCGTGGCGACAACATGTACGTCTTCGCCGACAAGTTCTTCAACATCGCGCTTCCCAGAGTGAGAGACTTCAAGGGCGTGAGCAGAAATTCCTTCGACGGAAGAGGAAACTACTCCATGGGTATCAAGGAGCAGTTGATTTTCCCGGAAATCGTGTACGACAAGGTCGACAAGATCAAGGGAATGAATATCGTATTCACCACTACGGCTAAGACGGATGAAGAGGCGCAGGCGCTTCTGGAACTGCTCGGTATGCCGTTTGAGAAATAAGGAGGGACTAACGTGGCAAAGACATCTCTCAAAGTGAAACAGCAGAGAAAGCCGAAGTACAAGACCCGGGCATACACGAGATGCAAGATCTGCGGAAGACCGCATTCGGTTTTGAGAAAATACGGCATCTGCCGTATCTGCTTCAGAGAACTGGCCTACAAGGGAGAAATTCCCGGCGTACGGAAAGCCAGCTGGTAAACGATAAAAGAAAGGAGGATTTCACATATCATGACTATGACAGATCCTATAGCAGATATGCTTACAAGAATTCGGAATGCCAATACCGTAGGACACGAAACCGTAGACATCCCCGCATCCAAGATGAAAAAATCCATCGCGGGAATTCTCACGGAAGAAGGCTACATTAAGGGCTATGATGTGATAGAAGATGGCAAGCAGGGCCTCATCAGAGTAAAGATGAAATACGGCGCTGACAAGGAAAGAGTCATCAGCGGAATTAAAAAGATCTCCAAGCCGGGCCTCAAGGTTTACGCGAAGAGCGACGAAGTACCCAAGGTACTCGGAGGGCTGGGCATCGCCATTATCTCTACCTCTAACGGAATCATCAGTGACAAAGAGGCCAGAAGACTGGGCGTTGGCGGCGAAGTTATTTGTTATGTCTGGTAGTAACAAGAAAGGAAGTTGCAGATTATGTCTAGAATCGGAAAACTGCCTGTAACTATTCCGGCTGGTGTTGAAATTAAAATCAGTGACAGCAATCTTGTTACTGTAAAAGGACCAAAAGGAGAGCTGCAGGAGCAGATCAGCAAGTTAATCAAGATTGAGCAGAAGGACGGCGTCCTGACGGTGACCAGAGACGGAGACGCGAAGGAAGAGCGGTCGGCCCACGGTTTGTCCAGAACACTCATCAACAATATGGTAGTCGGCGTAACGGAAGGCTTCGAAAAGAAGCTGCAGTTGATCGGCGTGGGCTACAAGGCGGAAAAGAAGGGTAAAGTACTGGTACTGAACCTGGGATATTCCCACCCTATCGAATTAGAAGACCCCAGTGAAATCACCACGGAGGTAACCTCTCCCACGGAAATCACTATCAAGGGTATCAGCAAGGCGATTGTCGGAAACTACGCGGCAAACATCCGTGCGAAGAGACCTCCGGAACCCTACAAGGGCAAAGGTGTTCGTTACGTGGATGAAGTGGTGCGCAGAAAAGAAGGCAAGGCCGGCGCGAAGAAGAAATAGAAAGGAGTGGGCGTAAATGGCAAACAATAAAAGCAGAAATGACAGACGCCAGCAGCGTCATCAAAGAGTTCGCAAGGACGTGTTCGGTACTCCTGAACGGCCCAGACTCTGCGTATTCAGAAGCCTGAAGAACATCTCCGTCCAGATCATCGACGATGTGAACGGTCGGACATTAGTCGCCGCTTCTTCCCTCGATAAGGATGTGAAAGCGCAGGCGGCTTACGGCGGCAACAAGGACGCCGCGAAGCTGGTAGGCGAAGCCGTAGCGAAAAAAGCTTTGGCTGCGGGCATCGAAACCGTTTGCTTTGACAGAGGCGGTTATCTGTATCACGGCAGAGTGAAGGAACTGGCCGACGGCGCGAGAGAAGCCGGCCTGAAATTCTAACAGGAGGAGGAAGAGAATGCGACAGAATATGATAGATGCATCCAAGCTGGACCTGGAGGAATCCATCGTAAACATCAGACGTGTTGCGAAGGTTGTAAAGGGCGGCAAGAACTTCCGGTTCTCCGTGACCGTGGTAGTCGGCAACAAAGAAGGCTACGTAGGCGTTGGACTGGGCAAGGCTCAGGAAATCCCGGAAGCGGTTCGGAAAGCCATCGAGGATGCGAAGAAGAGCTTGATTTATGTTCCCATGGTTGGGACCACCATCCCTCATAGAAGCTTGGGAGTATTCGGAGCCGGACGGGTATTGATCATGCCTGCTGCTCCCGGTACCGGTGTAATTGCGGGAAGCTCCGCGCGTACGGTGCTGGAACTGGCCGGACTGAGAGATGTCCGCGCGAAGTCCATCGGTTCCGACAATGCGGGCAACGTGGCCTATGCAACCATTGAAGGGCTCAGAGACCTGAAGACGGTCGATCAGATCGCCAGACTCAGAGGCAAGAGCAAGGAAGAAATCTTAGGATAAGGAGGAAACGCTGATGGCAGATAAGACAATCAAGATCACATTAGTGAAGAGCGTAATCGGCGCAACCCCGAAGCAGAGAAAAGTGGTAGAAGCGCTGGGACTTAGAAAAATAAGACAGACGGTAGAACGGCCCGACACTCCGCAGACCCGCGGAGCCATCGACAAGGTCAACCATCTGGTCACGGTAGAGGAGGTGTAAGCGACATGAAACTGCACGAGTTAAGAGCGGCTGAGGGTTCCACCAAGGCACGCAAGAGAAGAGGCAGAGGCACCGCTACCGGCCAGGGTAAAACCGGCGGAAGAGGTATGAACGGACAGAAGTCCAGAAGCGGCGGCGGAATCAGACTTGGTTTCGAAGGCGGCCAGATGCCTTTATACAGAAGACTTCCCAAAAGAGGTTTCACAAACATTTGGAAAAAGCAGTGGACGGTCCTGAATGTGGACGCGTTGAACGCGTTTGAGGACGGCACTGAAATTACTCCCGAACTCCTGGTTGAAAAGGGCCTTGCAAAGCAGGTAAAGGACGGGATCAAGATTCTCGGAGAAGGTAACCTTGAAAAGAAGGTAACCGTAAAGGCTCAGAAGTTCAGTAAAACTGCTGTGGAGAAAATCGAGTCTGCCGGAGGAAAGGCAGAGGTGATCTAACATGGATATGTTCAGAACGATGGCCAATGCCTGGAAAGTACCAGACATTCGGAAGAAGATTCTGTTCACCCTGTTCATGCTGGTGATTTTTCGTCTGGGTTCCTGCATTCCCGTTCCCGGGATCAATCAGGATATACTGAAGCAGGTATTCAACGCGGATGATGCTGGAATCTTCGGATTGTTCAACATGTTTTCAGGAGGAGCATTCCAGAACTTCACAATCTTCGCGCTGGGGATCACGCCTTACATTACGGCGTCCATCATCCTGCAGCTGCTGACCATCGCGATCCCTCGTTTAGAGGCGCTGGCGAAGGAAGGCTCCGAAGGAAAGAAAAAAATTGCCCAGTACACCCGGTATCTTACGGTGGTATTGGCTCTGGTTCAGGCAATTGGCATGACCTTGGGTCTGTTCCGCAAGGCGATTATGAATTACAACGCGGTCAACATCATCCTGATCGTCATGGTATTGACGGCAGGCACGGCGTTTCTCATGTGGCTGGGCGAACAGATCAACGAAAATGGAATTGGAAACGGTATTTCGCTGTTGATCTTCGGAGGCATCATCTCCCGGATCCCCAACACCATTATGAGCACCTGGAGCAATTTGTCCAAGGGGCTGGTGAGCTGGCTTGCCGTAGGACTGTTCGTGGTTTTCGCTCTGGTAGTCATCCTGGTGATCATCGAGATCCAGCAGGGCACCAGAAAGATTCCGGTACAGTACGCGAAGCGAGTTGTGGGCCGCAAGATGTATGGCGGACAGAGCACTCACATTCCGTTAAAAGTAAATCAGGCAGGCGTTATCCCGGTCATCTTCGCGATTTCCCTGCTGCAGTTCCCGTTGACACTGGTCTATTTTATTCCCAACTCCGGCTTTGCCGCGGTTATGAATAAATGGCTGTCTCCTACCGGAACGCCCGGATTTGCGATTTACGGAATCTTAGAGGTGATATTGATCCTCTTCTTCACCTACTTCTACACCGCGGTTACCTTTAACCCGCTGGAAGTAGCGGATAACATGAAAGCAAACGGAGGATTTATTCCCGGAATTCGTCCGGGCAAGCCCACCGTTGAGTATTTGAACAAAGTTATGTCCAGAATTACTATTGTAGGAGCGATCTTCCTGGCGGTCATCGCCACCATGCCTCACTTGCTGCAGCAGTTCACCACTCTGCAGATCGGCTTCGGAGGAACCTCTCTGCTGATTGCGGTGGGCGTGGCGCTGGATACCATGAAGCAGCTGGAATCACAAATGGTAATGAGAAACTATCAGGGTTTCCTGAAATAAGCACGGAGAAGTGTTGTAATGCCCGCGGAAGCGGGGAAAGGGAGGCATTGAAAGCGCATGTTAAGATTGGTATTGTTGGGACCTCCGGGAGCCGGTAAAGGAACACAGGCTGCGAAGATCGCTGAGAAGTATCAGATTCCTCACATCTCCACCGGGGACATCTTCCGTAAGAATGTCAAGGAAGGGACTCCTTTGGGCAAGAAGGCGAAGGAATATATGGACAAGGGAGAATTGGTCCCCGATGATCTGGTGATCGAGTTGGTTTTGGACCGGGTCATGGAAGCGGACTGCAAGGAAGGGTTCCTGCTGGATGGGTTCCCCAGAACCGTTTATCAGGCGGAGCAGTTTGATAAGTTTCTTTCCGAAAAGAAGATGGCCGTGGACAAAGTCCTGGACATCGAAGTAGTGAAAGAGGAACTGATGGAACGCATGATTGGCAGACGTGTCTGCCGGAATTGCGGCGCGACTTACCATATCAAGAATATGCCTCCGAAAAAAGAAGGAGTATGCGACGTATGCGGCGGAGAGATCTACCAGAGGGCGGACGACACGGAAAGCACCGTGGCCAACCGGATTCAGGTGTATGAGGATCAAACCATGCCGCTGGTCGCGTATTACGAAAAGGCTGGCAATATCGCCCACATCAACGGAAGCGGAACGCTGGACCAGGTGTTTGCGGAAATTGTGACCGTATTGGGAGCGTAGAGAATGATCATCATCAAGTCAGCAGACGAAATTGAAATCATGAAACAAGCGGCGACCGTGACGGCTCAGCTGCTGAAGGACCTGAGACAGGTGATCACGCCCGGGATGAGTACCAAGGAAGTCGATGAATTCGTGGAAGAAGCCATTCTTCGGGGTGGAATGATTCCCGCATTCAAGGGTTACAATGGTTTTCCCGCCAGCGCGTGCGTTTCGATCAATCAGCAGGTGGTTCACGGGATTCCTTCAAAGAAGGTTCGCTTGCAGGAAGGCGATATCGTCAGCGTGGATCTGGGTACCATTTATCGTGAGTACTACAGTGACGCGGCGAGGACCTATCCGGTAGGGAAGGTTTCAAATGATGCACGAAAGCTGATCGACGCCACGGAGGCCAGTTTCTTTGCGGGACTGGAATTCTGCCGGGTGGGCTATCGACTGTCCGACATCTCGCACGCGATTCAGGGCAAGGCGGAAAGCGAAGGCTTTTCGGTGGTCCGGGATTACGTGGGACATGGAATCGGGCGAGCGATGCACGAAGATCCGCAGATCCCCAACTACGGCCGGCCGGGGAGAGGTCCCAGGCTGGTGGAAGGAATGGTGCTGGCCATCGAGCCAATGATCAACCAGGGAAGTTTTGACGTGGAGGTCATGGAGGACGGCTGGACCGTGGAGACCATAGATGGTAAATTGTCCGCTCATTATGAAAATACGGTCGTGATTACCAACGGCGATCCGCTGTTGCTGACCATATAGACCGGGTGAAGGAGGAGGTGCATGTTATGGCAAAAAAAGATGTCATAGAAGTATTCGGCACCGTGCTGGAAGCACAACCAAATGCAATGTTTAAGGTAAAACTGGAAAATGGTTACGAAGTGCTTGCACACATTTCCGGTAAAATCAGAATGAATTTCATCAGGATTCTGCCCGGAGACAGAGTGAAGGTCGAATTGTCGCCCTATGATCTGTCCAGGGGAAGAATCACCTGGCGAGAGAAGTAGCATAAGGAGGAGCTAGCGATGAAAGTAAGAGCTTCGGTTAAGCCGATTTGCGAAAAATGCAAAGTCATCAAGAGAAACGGCAAAGTAATGGTAATCTGCGAGAACCCCAAGCACAAGCAGAAACAAGGATGAGAGACCTAACCACATTTTGCGAAGCAAAATGTCCGGTAGGTCCTCGGTCAGCGTTTCCCGAGAGCTTGCGCGACAGCGCAAACGATCGTTAGAAACGTACGGCCGGAGACCAAGAGTAGGTTTGCGAAGCAAAATGTCCGGTAGGTCCTCGGTCAGCGTTTCCCGAGAGCTTGTGCGACAGCGCAAGCGATCGTTAGAAACGTACGGCCAGAGACCAAGAGCAAGTTTGCGAAGCAAAATGTCCGGTAGGTCCTCGGTCAGCGTTTCCCGAGAGCTTGCGCGACAGCGCAAACGATCGTTAGAAACGTACGGCCGGAGACCAAGAGCAAGTTTGCGAAGCAAAATGTCCGGTAGGTCCTCGGTCAGCACTCTCTAAAAGAGCACATGAAATGTGATCGATTGGCAGAGTGTACGGCCGGAGAGTAAATGGTATGGACTTCCCGTACTGAAGGGGAGCGGCTGGTTTTCCCGCCGGGAGGCGGCGAAACACCCAAACGGGAATTCTAAATATACCGGGCGCGTCACCGCCTGTGGAATAAGGCTTTTGGAGCCTGAACCAAATGATAGTGAATTTTAGGGAATTTAAAAGCGAAAAAAGGAGGCAAGTATATGGCTCGTATAGCCGGTGTCGATTTACCCAGAGACAAAAGAGTGGAAATCGGACTCACCTACATTTATGGTATTGGCAGAGCGACTTCCAACGAGATTCTGAAAAAGGCGGGAGTGAATCCCGATACCCGAGTAAAGGATCTGTCCGAGGATGAAGCGGGTGCGATCAGAAAAATCATCGATTCCGATTACAATGTGGAAGGCGACCTGAGAAGAGAGGTTTCCCTGAACATTAAGCGGCTGATGGAAATTGGCTGTTACAGAGGAATTCGTCATAGAAGAGGTTTGCCGGTTCGCGGTCAGAAGACCAAGACCAACGCAAGAACAAGAAAAGGTCCGAAAAAGACCGTTGGCAGAAAGAAAAAGAAGGCATAAAGGAGGGAAATGACAAATGGCGAAACAAGTCAAGAAAACAGTTCGCAGAAAAAAAAGAGAACGTAAAAATATTGAACGCGGCCAGGCTCATATCCAGTCCACCTTCAACAATACACTGGTTACGTTGACGGATCTGAGCGGCAATGCGCTGTCCTGGTCCAGCGCCGGTTCTCTTGGATTCAAGGGTTCCAGAAAATCCACTCCCTTTGCGGCTCAGATGGCTGCTGAGGAGGCTGCAAAAGCTGCGATGGAACACGGTTTAAAAACGGTGGAAGTTTACGTTAAGGGCCCGGGTTCCGGCCGTGAGGCTGCGATCCGCGCGCTGCAATCCGCTGGTCTTGAGATCAATATGATCAAAGATATTACGCCGATTCCGCACAACGGCTGCAGACCGCCGAAGAGAAGAAGAGTCTAATAGAAAGGGAGGTGTAGAACAGATGGCTAGATATACGGGACCTTCCTGCAGATTATGCAGAAGAGAAGGACAGAAGCTGTTCCTGAAAGGCGAGCGCTGCTACAGCGGCAAGTGCGCCGTTGAGAAGAGAAACTACGCTCCGGGACAGCACGGACAGAATAACAGAAAGAAAACATCCGACTATGGCTTGCAGCTTCGTGAGAAGCAGAAGGCAAAGCGGTTCTACGGACTGCAGGAAACTCAGTTCAGAAATTATTTTGAAAAGGCTGCTAAGAAAAAGGGCATTACCGGTGAAAACTTGCTGGTGATGCTGGAAACCAGACTGGACAATGCGGTATTCCGCATGGGCTTCGCTTCCTCCAGAAAGGAAGCCAGACAGTTGGTACGCCACGGTCATTTCCTCGTAAACGGAAAGAAGCAGGACATTCCGTCCGCCGCCGTGAAAGCGGGTGATGTGATCAAAGTAAAGGACAAGAGCATGGCTTCCCCGAAATTCAAGGAAGTAAGAGAAATGTCCATCAGCACTCCTTCCTGGATCTCCGTTGACGTAGATAAACTGGAAGGCAGAATCCTTGCAATACCCACCAGAGAAGAAATTGATACGCCCATCGCCGAGCATCTTATCGTCGAGCTGTACTCGAAGTAAGCAAGGGGAAACACCGGCGGCTGGTCGGAGCTGGCCGCGCAAGTGCGCTTTTGCCTTTTGGCGATACCTGCGTGCTTTGAGTAAAAAAAAGGAGGGTTTTGCGTGATAGAAATCGAAAAACCAACAATCGAATGTATCTATTCGAACGAGGATAAAAACTACGGAAAGTTTGTAGTAGAGCCGTTGGAACGGGGTTACGGCACCACTCTGGGAAATGCGATGCGGAGGATTCTCCTCAGCTCGCTTCCCGGCGCAGCCGTTACTTCGGTAAAAATTGACGGGATCCTGCACGAATTCTCCACGGTACCCGGCGTAAAAGAAGATGTAACGGAAGTCATTCTGAATCTGAAAAAACTGGCGCTTCGTTTGAACAATGAAAGCACCAAGCGTGCGATTATCAACGCGGTAGGGCCGAAGGAAGTAACCGCGGCCGACATCATCGCCGACAGCGATCTGGAGATTTTCAATCCGGACCTGCACATCGCCACACTGGAGGAAAACGCCACGCTGGTAATGGAAATCAATATTGCCAGAGGACGGGGTTACGTTCCGGCGGACCAGAACAAGAATGAGACCACACCTATTGCGGTGATTCCGGTCGATTCGATCTATACACCGGTTCGGAAGTGCAATTTTACGGTAGAGAACACCCGTGTGGGCCAGGTGACGGACTATGATAAGTTGAGTCTGGAAATCTGGACGGACGGCAGCATCTCTCCCGAAGAGGGCGTTTCCATCGGCGCCAAGATCATGCAGGAGCATCTGAAGCTGTTTATCGATTTGACGGACAGCATGGATTCCATGGAGATCATGGTGGAGAAGGAAGAAGATCAGAAGGAAAAGGCTCTGGAGATGACCATCGAAGAGCTGGAACTTTCCGTACGTTCCTTCAACTGCCTGAAGCGCGCCGGTATCAACACGGTGGAAGAACTGACCCACAGAACCGAAGAGGATATGATGAAGGTCAGAAACCTGGGCAAAAAGTCCTTGGACGAAGTGAAACACAAGCTGGAAGAACTGGGACTGGGATTGAAACCCAGCGAGGAATAATCCTTCGGTTCACTGACAGCGGACATGATAAGATCAATGGAAGGAGGCTATACGAATGCCGGGCTATAGAAAATTAGGCAGACCGACGGCGCACAGAAAGATGATGCTCAGAAATCTGGTGACCGATCTGCTGAGAGAAGGTCGTATCACCACGACGGATACGAGAGCAAAGGAAGCAAGAAGAGAAGCGGAGAAGATGATCACCATCGCCAAACGCGGCGACTTGCATGCCAAACGTCAGATCCGCGCTTATATTACGGATGAATCCGTAGCGGTTAAGCTGGTTGACGAGATCGCTCCGAAATACGCCGAACGCAGCGGCGGCTACACCAGAATCCTGAAGCTGGGACCCAGACAGGGTGATTGTGCGGAAATGGTGTTCTTAGAATTAGTCTAGGAATATGAAGTGACTGTAAAGGGCTGTCGTCCTGACTTTAAAGGTCGGGAGGGCGGCTCTTTTCTATTGGAAAGCGTTATCCAGCGTGAGGAAGATATAAAAGGAGTTTACACGTAAGCGTCCCATCATCGTATCTCCTTTGGATCGTTCGGCGTTGTGGCTATTCGGCTGTTGGCCCTTAGGGAGCCTCAGGCCTTTGAAACTCGCGGCTTCGACTTTTTATAAAGAAAAGCGTAATTTGGGTCGAATAAAATGTAAATTTAAGGAGAATATGTTAACAAAATGGCCGATATGGCGGCTATTTTTCGGTCTGTTCGACTTTTTAAGTTGAATTTAAATAATCGGTCGAAATAAGCTCCTTCTTTTCGACTGATTTAGGTCATCATCCCAGAAAAGTCGGAATGCTGCCTATAGTCATCCGAATCACCGGAATTCCCAGCGCTTCGGACCTTTCGTGCTTTCAGGGTTCCCAGCGCTTCATTACGATTCGTATCTAGGATCGCGTGAGAATTGGCCTCGACGGAGATCTGCCCCGGCGCAAGATAGATATAACATGGACAGGTTGCAATGACATAACTAGCTTTTTCTAAAGTTCGGATTGACAAAACCGCTGAAATATTATATTATAATTAGGCGACGTCGAGGCGTGGCTCAGCTTGGTAGAGCGTTGCGTTCGGGACGCAAAGGCCGCAGGTTCAAATCCTGTCGCCTCGACCACAGAGTGTCCGACAAGGGCAAAAAAGCACTGAGAATGAAGAATTCTCGGTGTTTTTTTATGAAAAAAGGATTCGAAAGAAGGGGAGTCCTTATAAATACTGTATTGAATGAAGTGCACAAGAAAAAATAGCATGAAATATACAATGATATTTCAACAAATGACAGACCCATATATAACGACTTTCTTATCAAATCTTAAATGTTAATATGCGTTGCTTGTCGCAACGGACAAGTCTTAATACAATAGCGGTAACAACGAAAAGGAGGTTATCACAATTGTTAAACGAAAACATTAAATCAATCAGAAAATCGAAAGGACTTTCGCAAGAAGAACTTGCGATCAAACTGAATGTGGTGCGACAAACAATTTCTAAATGGGAGCAAGGCTTATCAGTTCCTGATTCTGATATGCTAATATCCATATCGGAGATACTAGAAACATCTGTGAGTGCTCTGCTTGGAGAAACGATTGTTGAGTCAAAAGCCGATGACTTAAAAGTGATTTCTGAAAAACTGGAGATTATAAACTTACAGCTTGCACAAAGAAATACCACGAGAAGGAAAATATTTCATTGGATATTTATCTCATTGTGCATACTCATAGCAGCAATTTCTACTTTCTTAATCGTGTTAAATAGTCCTTACTTAGGCTGGGATTATCATGACCCTGAAACCGCCGTTTTCGGAGTGGCTTTTCACGCGTTTGAATGGCTGTTTGTCAGACTAGCACCCATTATCTTTATAGGGGGAATGATTGGAGTTTTCTTGACACGGAAGAAAGTATAAACGGTGCTGCTTTTTGAGGCATTGTTTAAACTTCATAATACCGGTTTGCAGATCATAAGCGTATTTTATAGCCTGTGATTTAACTTGTGCCTATATCACCATGAAAATTGAATCTAAACATAGGGAAGACAGTTGATTTCATTTAAGAAGTTGATTGTCTTTTTCTTTGGCAGTAATTTAAACATAGGCAATGATCAATCATGGCAGTTATTCTTTATAAAGAAATAGTATTTTATGTCTTGTAAAATGAGTGAGGAAGGGTTTTCTCTTGACAATTAAGCGGAATTAACATACACTTAAAATGTAACTAGTTACAGGTTTGGGGGAGGCGCACTATGAGTTCAAAGGACATTGGATATCTGGTGAAAAGTATCGACGAAAAATTGAAGGCCAAAGCGGATGCGGATTTAAAACAGCATAATCTTACGATGGTACAGGGCTTGGTGCTGGTCTTTTTATACGGACGTCCGGGAGGGAGAGCGACTCAAAAGGAGATTGAGGAGGAGCTCGATGTTTCCCATCCTGCCGTTGTGGGAATCGTCAGCCGTATGGAGCAGAATGGCCATGTGACGACGTGGATCGATCCCCAAAACAAGCGCAATAAAATCGTTCAGCTTACGGCACAGGCCCGTGCCTTGGGTGATATGATGAACCTCAAGCGCGCTGAATGGGAAGAAGCAATGCTGCGGGGTTTTTCCGCCGAAAGCATCGAACAGCTAAAAAAAATGTTGTGGATGGTGAACAATAATCTGTTGTAAGGGAAAAAGCCGCTGGCCCGGCTTTTCTTTTTAAAGATAAGTGTAACGAGTTACACTTGAAAGGAGCAGAAAGCTATGATTCAAACTCTCATTGGGAGCCTGCGACAGCACAAAAAAGGCTCCGTTATCACGATTTGCCTATCCATACTGGAGGTGGCATTTGAAATCGTTATCCCACTCTGCATGTCGGACCTCATTGACTATGGGATCGTGGAGGGGAGTGTGGCACAGGTATGGAAATATGGCATTGCCCTGATTGCTTTTGCATTGATGCAGCTGATCACGGGGATTTTCGCCGCTCAAATCGCGGCAAAAGCATCCGCGGGTTTTGCCGCAAACCTTAGACAGGATATGTATGATAACATACAGACCTTCTCGTTTTCCAACATGGATCAATTCTCCACGGCTTCGATCGTGACCCGTCTCACCACTGATGTGACAAACATTCAGAACGCCTATCAAATGCTGATCCGCATGGCCATTCGCGGGCCTGTGATGATGCTGTTTGCCATGATCGTATCCTTCCGGATCAATCGGGAAATTTCATTGGTTTTTCTGGCAGTGATTCCGCTTTTGGCCGTTTTGCTGGCGCTGATCATTTGCAAGGTAAATCCGATTTTTAAACAGGTCTTTCGGACCTATGACAGCCTGAACAACGTGGTACAGGAAAACATCCACGGAATTCGGGTGGTCAAGTCTTTTGATCGGGAAGAAAGTGAGATCGATAAATTCAGGGGCATCTCTGAGAAAATCTTTCGTGGTTTCGCCGGAGGGGAACGGCTGCTGGCCCTTAATTCGCCGCTGATGCAGTTTTTTATGTATGCCTGTATGATCCTTATTTCCTGGCTGGGAGCGAAGGCCATCATCGCCAGCGGCAATCACCCCGCGCTAGGGCTGACCACCGGCAGCCTAACCGCTTTGATCAACTACGCGAATCAAATTCTCATCAGTTTAATGATGCTTTCCATGGTATTTGCCATGATTACGATCGCCGTATCCTCCGCGGAACGGATCGCTGAAATTCTGGAGGAAAAGACCGAGCTCACCGATCCGGGAAATCCGCTTATGGAAGTATCCGGAGGCGAGATCGATTTTGATGACGTCAGCTTCAGTTATTCGTCGAAAGCGGATAAAAAGGTGCTCAATCACGTCAGCCTGCATTTTGAGGCCGGCCAAACGATCGGAATTTTAGGAGGAACCGGTTCCGGAAAATCCAGCTTGGTACAACTGATTCCCCGCCTTTATGACGTGACCGAGGGCAGCTTAAAAGTGGGGGGCGCGGATGTTCGGGACTACGATTTGAACGTTCTTCGTGACAGCGTGGCCATGGTCCTGCAAAAGAATGAACTGTTTTCGGGTACGATCAAAGAAAACCTGCGATGGGGCAACGAGGAAGCGGATGACGAAGCGCTTCGGGAAGCCTGCCGGCTGGCCTGTGCCGACGAGTTTATTCGAGCCTTTCCCGATGGCTATGACACCTACCTCGAACAGGGTGGAACCAACGTTTCCGGCGGACAAAAGCAGCGAATCTGTATTGCCCGTGCTCTGCTGAAAAAGCCCAAGGTGCTGATCTTGGACGATTCCACCAGCGCGGTAGATGCCAAGACCGATGCCGCGATCCGGCGTTCCTTTGTGGAATG
>CAUHLX010000031.1 GCA_959606705.1 uncultured Bacillota bacterium
ATTCTAAGGTATGAAGACGATGAACCATTTTGATCTCACGAAAATGACTTCAGACTCAGTTCCACCGGAGCAGTTGAAATCAGCGTTGGAACGTCTATTAGCGCTGGACGATTTTTCTGAAGTGTTTGCTGCGGCGGACCGAATCCGAAGGGAACGAAAGGGAGACACGGTTCAAATCCGGGCCATCCTGGAATTTTCCAATCACTGCCGCCGAAGCTGCCGGTACTGCGGGCTGCGCCGGGAAAATCGCAGGCTCTCCCGCTACCGCATGTCCCTGCCGGAGATCGTGGCCGCGGCCCGGGAGGCGGCGGACGCCGGCTACCACACCTTGGTTCTTCAATCCGGAGAGGACCCCTGGTACGACGCGGAGACCCTCCGCACCATCGTTCGTGAGGTGAAGCGGACAGGAATGGCGGTCACCCTTTCCTGCGGAGAACGGACCGACGAGGAATACGCGCAGCTTCGCCAAGCCGGAGCGGACCGCTACCTGATCAAGCACGAAACCGCCGATCCGGAGCTTTATCGCGACCTTCATCCCCGTGGTACTTTGGAGGAACGGACCCACTGCTTAAATCGTATCAAGCAATTAGGCTATGAGACAGGCAGCGGCTTTATGGTGGGCCTCCCCGCCCAGACCCTTGCCACCCTGGCTCAGGATTTGTGTCTGTTGAAGGCGCTGGGCTGTCACATGGCGGGGATCGGACCCTTTATCCCTCACCCGGACACCCCTCTGGCGGAACAGCCCCCGGGGAATACGGAGCTGGTGAAACGCTGCGTGGCTCTGGCCCGAATTTTACTGCCGGACTGCAACCTGCCCGCCACCACCGCTTTAGGCGTCCTTTCCGCCGGAGAAAAAGGAAACGTGTTTTCCTGCGGCGCCAACGTGGTGATGCGGAAGGTCACTCCCGACCCCTACAAGAGCCTGTATGAGATTTACCCGGCCAAGCTCGCTCCCACCAGTGTGCGGGAGGATCGGCTGGCCTTGGAAGAGGAGCTTCGAAGCCTGGATCGGATTCCGGTTTGAACCCTAATCTATCACCCATTGTTATTGACGAAAGAAATGAGGAAATTACCATGTATGATGTCCAATCGAAAAACGCGGTCGACTTTATCGACGATACCGAGATACTGGAAACCCTGGAATACGCGGAGAAGAATAAAAACAATCGGGAGCTGATCACCGGACTGCTCAACCGAGCCGCCGACTGCAAGGGCCTGACCCATCGGGAAGCCGCCGTTCTTCTGGAATGCGGCCAGGAGGATCTGAACGAAGAAATGTTCAAGCTGGCAAAGAAGATCAAGCAGCGGTTTTACGGCAACCGCATCGTCATGTTCGCCCCGCTGTACCTGTCCAACTACTGTGTCAACGGCTGCGTCTACTGCCCCTATCACAGCGTCAACAAGCACATCGCCCGCAAGAAGCTGACCCAGGAGGAAATTCGTCAGGAGGTAATCGCTCTACAGGATATGGGCCACAAGCGTCTGGCTCTGGAAACGGGAGAGGACCCCATCAACAATCCTCTGGAGTATGTTCTGGAAAGCATTGAAACCATTTACGGCATCAAGCACAAAAACGGTGCGATCCGCCGGGTCAATGTCAACATCGCGGCGACCACCGTAGAAAATTACACGAAGCTGAAAGAGGCGGGAATCGGTACATACATTCTATTTCAGGAAACCTATCACAAGAAGAACTACGAAGAGCTGCATCCCTTCGGCCCCAAGTCCGACTACTGTTACCACACCGAGGCTATGGACCGGGCCATGGAAGGCGGCATCGACGACGTAGGCTGCGGCGTTCTGTTCGGCTTGAACATGTACCGCTATGATTTCGTGGGCCTGCTCATGCACGCGGAGCATCTGGAAGCCGCCATGGGCGTGGGGCCGCACACCATCAGCGTCCCTCGGATTCGTCCGGCGGACGATATCGACCCGGGTACCTTCAGCAACGCGATTTCCGACGATATTTTCGCTAAAATCGTAGCGGTCCTGCGCATCGCCGTCCCCTATACCGGCATGATCATTTCCACCAGAGAATCTCAGAAAACCAGGGAGCGGGTTCTGGAGCTGGGCGTTTCTCAGATCAGCGGCGGGTCCCGTACCAGCGTCGGCGGCTACGTGGAGGAGGAAGCTCCGGAGGACAACTCCGCTCAGTTTGACGTGGAGGACCGCCGCACTCTGGATGAAGTGGTGAGCTGGCTCCTGGACCTGGGCTTCATCCCCAGCTTCTGCACCGCCTGCTACCGGGCCGGCCGCACCGGAGACCGTTTCATGAGTTTGGTGAAATCCGGCCAGATCGCCAACTGCTGTGATCCCAACGCCATCATGACACTCAAAGAATACCTGGAGGATTACGCCTCCCCCGCCACCAAAGTCAAAGGCGAAAGGATCATCGCCGAGACCGCCGCGAAAATCCCCAATGACAAGGTGCGCGGACTGGTCATGGAGCGGATCCCCAAGATCACCGCGGGGGAACGGGACTTCCGTTTTTAACCCCACTGTGAAAAAACGGCGGACGGGCGGAAGAGGTTCCGGCCGCCCGCACCTTCTTTTAATAAAATGGAAAGGATGAAACTCCCATGAATTCGAGCCTGAATGAGACTCCCAGAGCAAATCGCATCCACATCGGCTTTTTCGGCCGGACCAACAGCGGAAAGTCCACTCTGATCAACCGCCTGACCGGACATCGGACGGCGATCGTTTCCCCGGTAGCGGGAACCACGACAGATCCGGTCTACAAGTCCATGGAGCTTCACGGGCTGGGGGCCTGTGTGCTCATCGACACCGCGGGCTTTGACGATCAGGACGCTAGAGAAGAGCTGGGCGCTCTGAGAATTCAAAAAACCAGGGAAGCTCTTGAGAAAACCGATCTCGCCCTTCTGGTTCTCACCGCCGACGGCCTGGCGGATCACTTTTCGGCAGAACGGGAATGGTTTATCTTGCTGCGTCAAAGAAAAACGCCGGTCCTGCTTCTGCTCAATCAAGCGGATCTCCTGGACCCCCGGGAACAGGCACGGGTCAAAACCGCCATCGCCCAGGCACTTTTCCGCCCGACGGCAGACCCATCGTTCCATGGCGATATCCTTTCCGTCAGCGGAGAGACCGGGCTGGGAATGGAAGAGCTGCTCCCGCGGCTGCTCCGCCTCCTTCCGGAAGATTTTCAGGCGGACAGCATCACCGGCCATCTGGTAAATCCGGGAGATCTGGTGCTCCTGGTCATGCCCCAGGACATCCAGGCGCCCAAGGGCCGACTCATCCTGCCGCAGGTCCAGACCATCCGCGACCTTCTGGACCGGTCCTGCACTACGGTGTGTTCCACCGCGGACCGAATGGAGGAGGCCCTGACCGCTCTTCACCGCTCCCCTGATCTGATCATCTGTGATTCTCAAGTGTTCCCCCTAGTCTATGAAAAGAAGCCGGCGGAAAGCAGTCTCACGTCCTTTTCCATTCTCTTCGCGGCTTACAAAGGGGATTCGAACGTGTTCCGAGCTGGCGCGGAAGCCATTGACCGCCTGACGGAAGCCTCCCGGGTGCTGATCGCCGAAGCCTGCACCCACGCGCCTCTGTCCGAGGACATCGGCAGGAAAAAAATCCCCGGGCTTCTCCGCGAAAAAATCGGTGCCGGACTGTCCGTAGACGTGGTGTCCGGCACCGATTTCCCCGAGGATCTCAGCCCCTACGATCTCATTATTCATTGCGGTGCCTGCATGTTCAACCGCAAATATGTGCTCTCCCGCATCGCTCGAGCGGAAAGCCGGCAGGTCCCCATCACCAATTACGGCATGGCCCTGGCGAAGCTGACAGGCATCCTGGACAAGATCCGCTTTTAAGGAAGCCTGCGTTTTAACCGTCCGCTTATTTCCCTCTGCTCACAAAGACCAGGGGATAGCCATCCTCACTCTTTTGATAGTCAATCTCGTAGCCCAGCCGGTCAAAATCTCTGATCTTGACATAGGTCACGCCATCGCGGACGATTCCCTTCATCAGCGTACGGACCCCGTCCCGCTGGACGTACGCGCTGTGCTCTTCTTTGTCATAACCCACGGTTTCGCCGAACTGCGTCGCCACCTCCCGCAGGGGAACATAAAGGCTCCCGTCGATCACGTAGCCGTGGTAAAAGTCGATATTGCTTTGCAGAAATCCTCCATCCGTTTCCCGAACGTAGTTGACGAAGATCTCCGCTTCATTTTGTTCATACCAGGGATATTCCATCCAGTCTTCTTCATACCATGATATTTCCGCGCGTACGGCAGGATTCAAGCTCCTGATTATCGCTTGGAGCTTCGCCGAGAACTCCATATCTTCCAACGGCGTTTTTGATCCCGGCAGAATCAACTCGGAGGTCTCCGGACGAAGCTGAACCTTTTCCTCAATGGAGATGAGATCCGTTCCCTTCCACTTGAGCGCCAGAGCGAAGCTCTCATCGAAGCCGCCCTCTCGTTCTGTGATTCGCATGACAACTTGAGAATCTTCAAAGTTCATTATCCCCGTATTGACGAATCCTTGCATCAGCCGCGCCGTGCTTCGCAGCTCCTCGATCGCCGACGGATCGTCCACATCCATCAGCTCTTCGTATTCCCATAAATATTCTTCCACAAATACGGCGTAATCCGCCTCTCCCCAGAAGCCGTGCTTTCGCATCAGCTGATCAAAGGACCCGAAGAGTGCCGCCAGGTCCTCCGTAAATCGGCTTTGCTCCCTCAGTCCGCTATCCAGACCCGCGAACAGCGCGTCCGCGCACTGACGCAGAGTCGCGGAAAATTCCTGTCCGCCGCCGACGGTTCGAACCAGGCCCGAGGAATAATTGCGGAAGGTGTTTTCTATGAAACCGACGATCAGTGCCGACAAGTCCTTCATCGCTTCCGGCGATGCCGTCAACTGTTTCAAGCCTTCGTTCATGTGATTTACTTTTGAATCGTATTCGTCGGAGGCGTCATCCTCCCGGTCGGAGTCGCCCCCGGAATCCTCGTCTCCCTCCCCGTCGTCTTCATAACTCGCGGGCGTCAGGTCGGTTCGTACGAAGTCCACGCCATTCAGTGTGTCTTTCAACTGCTTTTCAAATTCCTCGGAGAAAAGCAGAGCTTCGCAGCCGTCTTCGCGGACCGCTTCCGCGATCATCGCGTAACCGTTGAGCAGCAAATCGGAGGAACACAGAACTTCTTCCTCGCCCTTCATCACTAGCTGTCCCAGAGGCTTTACGGCCGTTCCGTCCACAGCTCCGAAAAACTCCACGGTGGCCATCAGGACCCCGTCCACCTGTCTCCGGTGGACCTCATAGTCCATTCGATAGGTGTGTGAAGACAGGGACTCTATTAAAGACGGCCCCTTTTGAGATAAGTCCCAGATTTCCCTGCCGTATCGATCATACTTCGTCTGATCCAAAAGTCCCTTGGCCTTCAACTGGTCCAATCCCTTTTGAATTCCGGCTTTGTCGGGGGTAACGGTCAGCGTCCCGGTCATTCGCGCGTCGTTGATCATCGTGTACCGTATTGCTCCGGACAGCATCTTAAGCTCCGCCGAAGAACAGCCGGCCAGAAGCACCACCACCATCAGCACCGCCGCGATGGAAAACCATTTTTTCTTTCTTTTCATCATTTCGCCCTCCGTCATGTCCCATTTTCGTACCATACCACCATTATAGTGGAATCGTGCGTGGAGGTCAACAAATTGAGTATAATATTCTAAATATTAAAAAATAACGCCGGCTTATTCAAAAGCCAGCGCTAAAAAGAACCCCACCAATGCCCAGGCCAATCTGGTACAGTCGGCCAGCACATTGACGGCAAACGACGGGATATGCAGGAAGGGCGCCAGATAATACAGGATCGGCGTCATGGCGATGATTAAAAATACCGCGATCGGAAATAGGTAGATCCAACGGTTTTTGCGGTTGAACTTGGGACTTACCATGGTTCCCAGAGTCACCCCCGCCAATATGTAGGATAAACAAACCACCACGGACGGCAGATAACTCAGGCCGGTGGTGATGGCCGTCGATCTCAGTATACTTGCAAGCCAGGAGCCCACCACCAGAATCACCGCAATCAGCAGCGTTCGGATGATCAGCTTCATCGAATTTGACATTTAACGGTCCTCCATGGGGATATAGTCGGTATGAGGGCAGACGTTTTTATACGCCGGGCGGATGATCTTGCCCACGTTGATCAGCTCCTCGATGCGATGCGCGCTCCAGCCGGAGATTCTGGCGATGGCAAAGATGGGCGTGTATAACTCCAGGGGCAGATCCAGCATGCTGTAAACAAAACCGCTGTAGAAGTCGATGTTGGCGCTGACGCCCTTGTAAATTTTCCGCTCATCGGCGATGACCTTCGCCGCCAGCCGTTCCACCATGGCATACAGCTGGAATTCCTTTTCCCGACCCTTCTCCTCGGACAGACTCTTGACGAACTTCTTGAAAATATTGGCCCGAGGATCGGACAAGGAATAAATCGCGTGTCCCATGCCATAGATCAAACCGGCCTTGTCAAAAGCTTCCTTGTGCAGCAAGGCTCTCAGATACGCCTCGACCTCTTCTTCGTCCGTCCAGTCGTGGAGCTTTTCTTTCATATCCGCAAACATCTGCACCACCTTGATATTCGCACCGCCATGCTTGGGGCCTTTCAGCGATCCCAGCGCCGCCGCCACCACGGAATAAGTGTCCGTACCGGAGGAGGAGATGACGTGAGTGGTGAAGGTGGAGTTGTTGCCGCCGCCATGCTCCGCGTGAAGCACCAAGGCAATATCCAGAATCTTGGCTTCCAGTTCCGTATACTTGGAATCCGGACGCAGAAGATACAGAATCAGCTCCGCCGTAGACAGCCCCGGCTTGGGCGTGTGAATAAACAGGCTGTCCCCCGCGAAATAGTGCCGATACGCCTGATAGCCATAAACCGCCAGCAATGGGAACAGAGAAATCAAAAGAAGACTCTGTCGAAGAACATTGGGAATCGTGATGTCGTTGGCCTTGGTGTCATAAGCGTACAGGGTGAGCACACTTCTGGCCAGCGTGTTCATCATGTCGGAGCTGGGTGCTTTCATTATAATATCCCGAACGAAGCTGGTGGGCAGCGTGCGGTATTTTTCCAGCATTCCTCGAAACTCTTCCAACTGTGAGGCGGTGGGCAGCTGCCCGAAGATGAGCAGATAGGTCACTTCTTCAAACCCAAACCGCCGGTCCTTGAGAAAGCCTCCCACGATATCGTTGATGCTCACTCCCCGATAGTAAAGCTCTCCGTCTCGGGGGATCTTTTCCCCCTTGTCGTAATCGAAAGCGATGATATCGGAAATTTCCGTCAAACCGGTGAGTACCCCGTTACCGTTCAAATCGCGAAGTCCACGGTTCACCTGATATTTTTGAAACAAATCCAAATCGATTGAGCTGTTTTCCACACTGAGCTGTGCGAGCCGCTTTATTTCCGGTGTGACTTCGGAATACTTGTCGTCCAATGTATCGAACTCAAACATATGCGTTCCCCCTTTTCTAAAAAGATGTGAAGTCAGTGTTTCGTCCCATGGCTTCCCCTACGTGTTTCCCCCTGTTAGAAATCCCGTATGATCTTATAGTATATCTTGAAATCGCCCATGAAACAAGCGAAAAGATGTAATCTTTCTGGCACGAAATTTGCTTCTTACTTTAAAGCTAAGGCGTTTCCTACGACGCCGCCGAAAGGAGAACATGAGATGAAAGCAGTGGTTTTAATGAGACAGGAAAGCGATGGTCAAGCTCTGGAGCTGGCCCTGAAATACAAAGAACAATCCTCCGCGGAGCTGGAGATCACTCTTCTGGCCATGGCGCGGGAATCGGAGCGCAGAACCCTGCGCGAAGGCCTGGCCGCGGGCGCCGACCGGGCCGTGCTCCTCTGTGACCCCGGACTGGCGGGCGCCGATACCCTGACCACCGCAAAATGCCTGGCCGCCGCCATCCGGAAGCTGGGGATCCCCGATTTGATCCTCTGCGGATATCAAAGTGAGGCGGGCAGAACCGCTCACCTGGGGCCCATGACAGCCGCGCTCCTGAATCTTCCCCAACTCACCCATGTCACTCAGTTTCAATGGGAAAGTTCTTCCCGGATCATCGCAGTCACCGAGACGGACGTCGAGCGAAAGACCTGCCGCCTCCCCAGTCCCTGCCTGCTGGGCGCCGCGCCCAACAGTCCCGGCCTCCGCGGCGTCACCTTCTTCGGAATTCAGGAGGCCATGGACAAGGAGTTCCTGCAATGGACCTGTGCCGACCTTGATTTTCAGCCCCCCGCGCCCACGGTCCAAGTCTATCGTTCCGCCGCCATTCCTCCTCGCGGGCGCCATAAATTTATATGGAACGAGGCGTTCCGGAAAAAGGATCTCCCCGCTCTGACCGCCGATTTACTTTTGTATTTGAATAATTCAAAAAAGAATTAAATCCGTCGATTTCCTTTGTCCGCCGTCCCGTCCCGATCCGCCGCACCCCACTAAAATACCCGTCCTTTGGCCGTTTTCGGCAGTTGGCACGGGTATTGCTATATATACAATGCAAGCAGTAAACAGCACTGACCAATCGGGGGAGGTCCTTTTCCCCTAGAAAGAGAAAACAGGAGGTTATCTATGAATTTTGAATTGACAGAAGCACAAGAATTACTTCGGAAAAGCGTGAGAGAATTTGCCGAATCCGAACTGCTCCCCGGTGTCATCGATCGGGACGAAACCAGCACCTTCCCGGTGGAAGCGTTCCACAAGCTGGGGAAAAACGGCTGGCTGGGTCTCCCCTTCCCCAAAGAGCTGGGCGGCTCCGAGGGCGGTTACATCGGTTACGTTCTGGCGGTTGAGGAAATCTCAAAGGTAGACGCCTCCCTGGGCATCTCCTTCTCCGTAGCGACTTCTCTGTGTGCCGGCGGCATCTATAACATGGCCACCGAGGAACAGAAAAAGAAATACATTCCCAGAATCCTTTCCGGCGAAGCCTTCGGTTCCTTCGGCCTCACCGAACCCGGCGCGGGCTCCGACGCGGGCGGTGTGGTCACCAAGGCGGTGAAGCAGGGCGACCATTACGTGGTCAATGGCTCCAAATGCTTTATCACCAACGGACCTCTTTCCGACATCTTCCTGATCATCGCCCTGACCGATCCGGAAAAAGGTCAGAAGGGCCTCTCCGCGTTTATCGTGGAAAAGAGCTTTCCGGGCTTCCGCGTAGGCAAGATTGAAAACAAAATGGGGATCCGAGCGGCGCAGGTTTCCGAGCTGTTCTTTGAAGATATGATCGTTCCCGCCGAAAACCTGGTCGGCGGCGTCGAGGAACAGGGCTTCAAAACCGCTATGAAAGCGCTGGACGGCGGCCGGATCGGCGTTGCGGCACAGGGCCTGGGCATTGCCGAGGGCGCCTTTGAAATCGCTCGTAAATACATGATGGAACGGGTACAGTTCGGCAAGCCCATCGCCAAGCAGCAGTATCTGGCCTTCAAAATGGCTGAGCTGGCGGTGGAAATCGAACAGGCGAAATACATCCTTTATAAAGCGGCTCTGGAAAAGGACGCCGGACGTCCCTACACCGTGCCCGCGGCCAAAGCGAAGCTGGTCTGCACCAACGCGGCCATGCACGTGACCACGGAATGCGTACAGCTTCTGGGCGGAAACGGCTACATGAAGGATTACCATGTGGAACGGATGATGAGAGATGCCAAGATCACTCAGATCTACGAAGGCACCAACGAAATTCAGAAGCTGGTCATCACCGGGAGCCTGTTCCGGTAACCGGTTTTTCCGGCTTCTGCGGCAGAAAGGAGAATCAAAAATGAACTATGAAAACATCCTGTTTGAAGTGAAGAACGGTGTCGCCTTAGTCACCATCAACCGCCCCAAAGCTTTGAACGCTTTAAACACCGACGTTCTCAACGAGCTGATCGACGCCTTTACCACCGTCGGCAGCTCCGACGAGATCAAAGTGGCCATCCTCACCGGAGAGGGCCGCGCCTTTGTGGCGGGGGCCGACATCTCTCAGATGCGTGATCTGGAAGGGAAAGCGGGCCGTGAGATGACCCTGCTGGGACAGTCCTGCATGGAGCTGATCGAGAACATCGACAAACCCGTCATCGCCGCGGTCAACGGCTTCGCTCTGGGCGGCGGCTGTGAGATCGCCATGTCCTGTGATATCCGTCTGGCCTCCGAAAAGGCCAAATTCGGACAGCCCGAGGTCAATCTGGGCATCATCCCGGGATACGGCGGAACCCAGCGTCTGCCGCGTCTGATCGGCAAAGGAATGGCGAAATACCTCATCATGACCGGCGACCAGATCGACGCTCAGGAAGCGTACCGCATCGGACTGGTCCAGAAGGTCGTCGCTCCGGAGGAGTTGATGAACGAAGCCCTGCGCGTGGCCGAGGTGATCATGGGCAAGGCTCCCATCGCCATCAAAATGGCGAAGCATGCCATCAACAACGGGCTGAACGTGGACCTGCGCTCCGGCGTGGCCTACGAGGCGGAAGCCTACACCACCACCTTCTGTACCCAAGACCGGGTGGAAGGCATGAGCGCGTTTCTGGAGAAACGCACCGCTCATTTTGAAAATAAATAAGTCCACTGCGATTCAAACCACACACACCACCGCCGGATCATTCCGGGAGGCCGAACCTCTCCCGGATCAATCCGGCGGTTTTTTTTACGTCATCCGAGCTGGCCACCACGGCCTTTTCCCGGGGAATCTCCCCCAGCAGGCATTCCGAGGTACAGCCGTTGATCAGCAGATAGCCGTCACAGGTCATTCCGCTCTCATAAAACACCAATCGAAGGGCCCGTCCCACGGCCTCCCCAAGCTCCTTCCGCACCTCTTCAAAAAATCTCATCCGGTCGTATCTGGGATTGCAGCCTCCGCAGAACAGCACGCCGCAGACCGGCGCGCCGTCCCCTTCCCTTTTACTCATCGTTTCCCCCGTTGTCATCCTTGCAGTACTCCTTGTATTTTCTGAAAAACGTAGGCTGGCTCACCCCCAGAAGCTCCGCCGCCTTATACGTCGTCTTGGCCCTCTTCATCGCCCTGGAAACCAAAATGGACTCCACCTCCCGAACCGCTTCGTTCATGGGCATGATCCCTTCCACTACCACCTTCTTCTGCGGCGCCGGCTGGCCGTATCTGCCGCTTTGCTCCAGAGACTGGAAGGTGTCGAGAATATTGCCGTCGTTCATCACGAATTGACGCTCCACAAAGTTGGACATCTCCCGCACATTGCCCGGCCAGGACATTTCCGACAGCTGGTCGATAAAGTTGGAGGTGATCATCTTCTGTTCCTGATATTTTTCATTCAGCTTTCGGATAAACAGCTCCGCCAGTCCGGGAATGTCCTCGGGGCGCTCTCTCAGAGGGGGCACCGTGATGGAGATCACGTTCAGCCGATAATACAAGTCGCTGCGGAAGTTGCCGCTGGCGATCATGTCCTCCAGATGGCGATTGGTGGCGGCCACGATCCGCACATTCACCTTTCTGCTCTTGCAGTCGCCCACCCGGGTTACCTCTCCGTCCTGAAGAACCCGGAGCAGAGAGGACTGGAGGTCCAGCGGCAGCTCGCCGATTTCATCCAGAAACAGCGTTCCCTCGTCGGCCAGCTCAAACATTCCCACCTTGCCCTTCGGACTAGCGCCGGTAAAGGCCCCCGGGACGTAGCCGAACAGCTCGGATTCCAGCAGGTTGGCGGGAATCGATCCGCAGTTGATCTTGATGTAGTTGTTGTCCTTGCGTTTGCTGTGCGTGTGGATATACCGGGCGATCACTTCCTTGCCCGCTCCCGTCTCCCCTAAAATCAGAACGGAGGAATCCTTTCCCGCTACCCTCTGCGCCAGCTCTACGGCACTTTTGAGAGCCGGGCTGTCGCAGACCAGGCTGTCCGCCGCCACGTCGCGGAACAGCTCGTCCCGGTACAGGCTGGACGCCATTTTAGAGAGCTGCAGCTGCTTTTCCAGGGAAACCAGCTCGGTGATATCCCGCACATTGGTGATCACCCGATCCACCTCGCCGGTCTCGTCAAAGATCGGACTGCCGGTGATGATGAGATTTCTCTTGTTTTTGGCCTTCTGTTTCAGCGTGACCGGCTGCTTTTGACGAACCACCTCGTCGGTGATGTAAATCGAAAGCACACCGTCGTTGACCAGATCCTTCATATATTTCCCAATGATCGTCTCTCTGGGAATCCCCGTAATTCGTTCATAGGATTTATTGACTTGAAGAGTCAATCCGTTTCGATCCGTGATGTAAATCCCGTCGTAGGAATTTTCGATGATGCTCTCCAATTCCCCTTCCTTCTTCTTCGTCGCTTCCAGCTCGTGGGACGCCCGCTCGCTTTCCGTCACATCTTCAAAGACGCTGATGGCCCCCACCGCCTCGCCGCGAATCTTGAGACTGGTGCGGTTGGCCACGATGTCCCGTCCGTTGATCTCCATTTTGTAGTTGATCTGCGGGCCCTCCCGAAACAGGAAATCATTCAGGGACGATTGCGGCAGAGCCTCTTCCAGAGGACGGTCGATCACCTCCTCGGGCCGTACGTTGTGAACCACGCACGCGCTTTCGTTGATCGCGATCACCCGCGCTTCCTTGTCGATGGCCACAATTCCGTTATAACAGGAGTCCAGCATTGAATCCACTACTTCCAGAACATCTCTGATCCCATCCGCCGTTCCTTTTGAGGCAATATTCAATCGATTATAAAAAAACGAAGTACTTATCATGCCCGCTCCTTTCACAAAGTAATCCCATCTAATAAAACAAGTATATCGGATGCCCGCCAAAAAACAACCATTGGACTCAATTCAATCCTGGATTTTGTGATTTAATATTGAATTAATTCTTTGAGAAAAATTTGTCATTCTTAACTTCCCTTCTTTTAAAATCGTTGAAATGGATGGGTTTTATAAGTTGGCACGCTATTTGCTATTCTATTGTGATATAAAAAAGAAATTTCAGTATTCTGCTTTCAGAATATTGAATCCCCCTAACGAGTTCCCATACAATAGAAAAAAAGGAGGTGGCGTCCCCTCGTCATAATCTGAATTATCACGCTAGTCAAAAAATATGGAGAAGGTAAAAAATGATGAAAAAGTTTAACACCGAAAAATCAAAGACATTATTTGAGGAAACGAAAAAGCTTTTAGTGGATGGCGCCAGCAGCTCCTTCCACAAGGCGCCCTCCGAGGAGTACCCTATCTGCATGACTCACGCGAAGGGCTCCAAGATGTATGACGTAGACGGAAACGAGTACATAGACTATGTGGCCGGCTTTGGTCCCATGATTCTGGGCTACAGCCCCGATCCCGTCAATGAAGCGGTGGCCCGGCAGTTGGAAAAAGGTTCTCAGTTTTCCACTCCCACTCCCGAATTGTTCGAGCTGGCAAAGAAGCTGACGGAAATCATCCCCAGCGCGGAGATGGTAAGCTTCCAAAGCTCCGGTACCGAGGCAAACATGCACGCCTGGCGTGTGGCCAGAGCCTTTACCGGAAAATCCAAGCTGGTGAAGTTCGAAGGTCAGTATCACGGCTGGTCGGATGAGCAGAAGATTACCATCGGAGCGGACAACATCGGCCAGCTGGGGCCGAAGAATCACCCCTGGAAGCTCATGGGTTCCGCCGGGCAGAGAGAATCGTCCGCGGATGATCTGATCATCGCTCCTTGGAACGACCTGGAGATCCTGGAAGAAATCCTGGCCAGAGAGAGCCAGCAGATCGCCGCGGTGGTCATGGAGCCTTACATGTGTGACGAAGGTCCCATCATGCCAAAGGAAGGCTATCTGGCAGGCGTCAAGAAGCTGACCGAAAAATACGGCGTCATCCTGATCTTTGACGAAGTCATCACCGGCTTCCGGATGTCCCTGGGCGGAGCGCAGCAGTATTTCGGCGTCACCCCCGACATGTCGGTCTTTGGAAAGGCCATCGCAGGGGGCTACTCCCTGTCCATGATCTGCGGCAGAAAAGAAATCATGAGCTGTGGAGTTCATCCCTCCGGGACCTTCAACGCCAACCCCATTTCGGTAGCCGCTTCCCTGGCCACCATCGCGGAGCTGGAAAAGCCCGGAACCTATGAACGTCTGGAATCCCTGGGACGCTATCTGGCCGACGGGATTGCCGCACTGGGTGTAAAACACAACCGCAAGGTTTACGCCACGGCCCACGGAGGCATCGTCCAGATGCAGATGGGAATCGACCGTCCCCCCACGGACTTCCGTGACGTGCTGCAGAACGTAGATAAGAAAACCTACGATCAAGTTTTCCTGAAATGCACCGAATACGGAGTG
>CAUHLX010000032.1 GCA_959606705.1 uncultured Bacillota bacterium
CGGCGTCAAGCTGTTCACTTATCAAGGACGGGAGCTTCGGCTCACGGAGGCGGGAAAGCGTTTTCGGGAATTTGGCATGTCGGTTCGGGCGGACGACGATCGGATTCGAAAGCGGCTGATGCTTTCTCAGGGGGAAACGGCGCCGCTGCGGTTCGGAGCGACCTTGACCATCGGAGAGTATACCATGCCGGGGATTTTACAACGGGCGCTGGAGGAGCTGCCGGACCTGCGTCTGACCATGCAGGTGAAAAATACGCAGGAGCTGCTGGCCAAGCTGGAGCGGGGGGAGGTGGATTTCGCGCTGGTGGAGGGCAACTTCGACCGCTCCAAATACGATGCCAGAGTCTTTTCCCAGGAGGAGATGGTGGGGATCTGTGGGCCGGACTGGCGGCGGGATCGAGACGCAAGAGAGTTCGAACTGGAGGAGCTGCTGGGGGAGCGGCTGATCGTCCGGGAGGCGGGGTCTGGGACCAGGGGGGTGCTGCAGCAGGCGCTGTACGAGCACAATCTCAATTTGAGCACCTTTTCCCGCGTGGTTCAGCTGGGAAGCATGGAGGCCATCAAATCCCTGGTTGCCGCGGGCTGCGGCATCGCCTTTCTCTACCGGGAGGGAGTAAAAAAAGAACTGGCGCAGGGAACGCTGCGCCAGTTTCAGGTGAGGGATTTCACTCTCGCTAGAGAGTTTCATTTCGTTTCGCTCAAGGGAAGTGTTCAGGCGCAGGAGCAAGCGCTGTGGTTTGAGCGGTTTTGCCGCTGGAGAGGGGAGCTCCGGTCCCAGTCCAACCCCCAGCCTCTACCCTCGGAACTCTAACCGTCCGAAGCTCCGAAGGGATGCTCGTCTTCCCTTTTAGCCGGCGAATCGAATCGGGCTTGATACACACCATCCTCCAACGTCTGGTCCAAGCGGAAGAAAAAGCGAAGCTCCGGATAACGTTCTTTGAAGTAGATTCGATTGGACTTTCCGTGGCCTACCAAATTGGAAAAGCTGGGACCATTGGCGGTGAAAACCACCTGGCCGGAGGTCTTGCCGGAAGGCATCAACAGATGAAGCTGGCGTTCCAGCGCTTCCCTGGCGATCTCGCTTTCCATCAGCTGGCGGAAGGCCGGGTGAAAGGTGTTTCCCAAAACCTCCCGTTGATCTCCGATGCCATCCGTGCTTTTGAGGCCCACACGGATCACCTGAATCCCCGCGCCGGTCAAGGCCAGATACATATCCTTGGCCCTGCGGACCGTTTCGCGCAACGTGGGCGGAACGTATTGACCGCTTTCATATCTTCGGGCCAGCTCCGTGTTTTTCAGGATGACCGTGGGATAGAGACGGGCGATTGCGGGATTCAGCCGGATGGCTTCCCGCGCCGAGTACAGACAGCTTTCATAAGAATCGCCGGGCAGTCCGATCATGAGCTGGACTCCCAGCGTGAAGCCCGCGTCGCTGATGAGCCGGGAGGCTTCCCGGACGGAATCGCTGTCGTGTCCCCTGCCGGAGCTTAGGAGAACTTGATCGTCCAGGGACTGGACCCCCAATTCGATGAGATCCACACCATAGTCCGAAAGCAGCGACAGGATCTGCGGATCGATATAATCGGGGCGGGTGGAAAGACGGATTTGATGGATTCGCCCGGCGTCTTTATATTTTTTGGCTGCGGCGAGATAATCTCGCTGCTGATCCGGGGGAATTCCGGTGAAGCTGCCGCCGAAAAAGGCGATTTCCATAGTGGAAAGCCCCCGTCCCTCCATGGTGGAAAGACAGCGCTCGATCTGCCCGGTGACTTCCTCCACGGAAACCGGGCGCAGCTTTGAGGTGATAGCCCGCTGATTGCAGAACACGCAGTCGTTGGGGCAGCCGATATGCGGCAGAAAAATCGGAATGATAGCATGTGTTTTCATAAGTTCATTTTAACGGATCTAGGCAGGATCGTCAAATTGATGTAAAATAACAGGGTATGTCGATTTCATTCGTTCAAAGGAGGCGAGGCCCGTGGTCGAAACCATGGCGGAACAGTTTTCCGTGTCTCATTTTCTATGGTATTTTGTAATCTACGCCTTTCTGGGATGGTGCGCGGAGGTAGCCTTTGCCGCCATGAATGAAGGCGTTTTTGTCAACCGCGGCTTTCTCAACGGACCGGTCTGCCCGATTTACGGGTTCGGCATGGTGATCGTACTGGGAGTGCTGAGACCCTTGAAGTCCAACGTGCTGCTTCTGTTCGCGGGGGCGGCAATTCTCACCTCGACGCTGGAATGGGTGACCGGCTTCGTGCTGGAGAAGGTGTTTCACGACAAATGGTGGGATTATTCGGAGGAACCGTTCAACTTGAACGGCTATGTCTGCTTGAAGTTTACGGTGCTCTGGGGGCTGGCCTGCGTCTTGATTCTCGACGCCATTCACCCCATGATCGTAAAGCTGGTGGGCTGGATCCCGCCGCTGGCGGGAATGATTCTGCTGGGCGTGCTTCTGGCGCTGTTCGCGGTGGACGCGGCGGTGACCATCAACGCGATTGCCAAGCTGAATCGGAAGCTGGCCCATATGAATGACATTGCCGCCAAACTAAAGGAAGTATCGGAGACTCTGGGTGAGAATATCTCCGAGGGAGTGGTGGAGCTGTCGGAGAAGAAGGAGGAGCTGGACGCGGAGGCGGCTCAGCGATTAAAAGAGTTGAAGGCGGAAGGAGAAGCGAGGAAGCAGGAGCTCTTGGCTCGCTATGACGAGCTGGCCAATGAAAAGAAGGCGATTCAAGATCGTCTGATGAAGGCGTTTCCCAGGTTTACGTCCGTGCGGCATCGGGAGGAAATGGAGGAACTGCGGCGTCGTTATCCGAACCTGCGCCGAAAGAAATAGTGGGGAGGAAGCGCTGGGCGGATCAGCGAAGCGGGAAGAGTCAAAAGGACCTGAGAAAGGGGAGTGGATTTATGATTCGGCTCATTGCGGCGGACATGGACGGGACGCTTTTGGACAGCCGGAAAAGGATGCCGCCGGGATTGGTGCCCTGTGTGAGAGAGCTCGCACGCCGGGGCGTACGCTTCGCGGTGGCCAGCGGACGGCAGTATTTCATGCTGCTTGAGGATTTAAGAGAAATCGCGGGGGAAATCATCATCATTGCGGAAAACGGAGCGGTGATTTACGATCGGGGAGAACGGGTCTATGTCCAGGCACTGGAACCGGAGCTGCTTCGAGAGCCGGTGGAAGCGGCGCGGAGCATGGAGCATGCCGGAGTGGTGCTCTGTGGTGCGGACAGCGCCTACATCGAAGATGACAATCCGGAGTTTGTCAGAAACGTCAACCTGTATTACGCCCGCTGTCAGTCGGTGCCCGATGTGCTCAAGGGGTACGGACCTGATCTGGTGTGCAAGCTGGCTTTCTTTGATCTTGAGCGGGCGGAAACCCATGTTTTCCCTCAGCTGGTCCGGTTTGCGGATCGATTTACGGTGTGTCTCTCCGGGGATCATTGGGTGGACTTCATGGAGCCGGGAGTGAACAAGGGCTCCGCCATGCGAGCCGTTCAGGAGCTTTACGGAATCGCACCTTCGGAGTGCATGGCCTTTGGGGATTACATGAACGACGCGGAGATGATGGAGGCTTGTGAGTACGGCTACGCCATGGAAAATGCCCATCCGGATCTGAAAAAGCTCTGCCGGTACCGTGCCCCGTCCAACGACGAGGATGGGGTGGTGCGAACGATCCGGCGGGAATTTGGGTTTTAATCTCGAAAAGCGAGGGGGAAGGAGACAAAGCAATGGAGGAAGCAGGAACGAAAAAGGAAGTGTGCCGCTGTCCGTGGGTCAAGTCGGAGCTGGACGCGGACTATCATGACCGGGAGTGGGGGCGGCCCTCCTGCGAGGATGCCCACCTCTTTGAAATGCTGATTTTGGAAGGGATGCAGGCGGGATTGTCCTGGAGCTTGATCCTGAAAAAGCGAGAGCACATGAGAACGGTGTTCGACGGTTTCGATCCGGTGAAAATAGCCGACTGGAACGAACATAAAATTTTGGAGCTGATGGGGGATCCGGGGGTGATTCGCAACCGCCGGAAGCTGGAAGCGGCTCGAGTGAACGCCCGATGCTTTCTGGAAACGCAGAAGGAGTTCGGAACCTTTAGCCGATACCTCTGGAGCTTTGTGGACGGAAGGCCGATCATAAATCATTTTGAACGGATGGAGGAGGTCCCGGCGTCCACCGAATTGTCGGATCGTCTCAGCAAGGAGCTGAAAAAACGAGGCTTCAAATTTGTGGGAACCACCATCTGCTATTCGTTGATGCAGTCGGTGGGAATGGTGAACGATCACCTGGTGGGCTGCTGTAAATATCAAGAATGCAAAGACGCAACAATGGGAAAGGAGAAACAGCGATGAAGCGCACCCTGATTCTGTATGAAGGAAAAGCTGCGGCGGCGGAAGAGGCGGCTCGGGCTGCGGCTTGTATCCTGTCCATGGCCAGATATCTGCCGTTGGAGGAGCTGCCGGAGGATTTGAAGGCCTACGAGCAAGTGGGAGTGATCCTGGAGACTTCGCCCACCACTGCCGGGCGAGGGGAAGAGGATGCGCTCAAGGGAACGGATGCGTTCGAGGAAACCGAAGCCAGCGTGGAGCCGAAAGCCATTTGCGGCAGCCTTTCCGGCCGGCGGCCGGAGGTGATCTTCATGAACACTCGATCAGAATCGCCCATCGAAGCCGGGGAACGACTAGCGGAGCGGTTGGCGGCGGAGGAAGCGCAGGGCGATTCTCTGCCTGAAACGACAGTTCGGCAGGAGGCGGAGCGATTTCTAAAAGCCCACAACACCTGCGCACTGGCCACCGGAAGCGGTGACTCGGTCCGCTGTACCCCCATCGAATATTTCTATCTGGACGGAAAATTATATTTATTCAGTGAAGGCGGGCGCAAATTCCGAGGCCTTTTGAGAAATCCCCATGTTTCGGTGGCCGTATTCGACCCGTTTGAGGGCTGGGGCAGTCTGGGGGGCGTACAGCTGGACGGAACCGCCGAGCTGGTGCCGCTGTGGTCCGAAAAATACTGCTCGATTCTTCGCGCCCGAGGCTTGGACGCTCAACGGCTGAAGGCAGGACCGATCAATATGAATTTGATTGAAATTGTTCCTGGGCGGCTGGACATGATGTGGGCGGGATTTCGGAAGCTGGGCGGCGGACTGAAGCAGTCCTGTCAGTTCCATGGTGCGGGGCCGATCAACAGTCCGGCGTCCGGGGCGGCTCCATCTGGGAAATAAGAGCGTCCACGTCCTTGCGATCGGCCAGCCATTCCTGAAAGGCCGAAGCGCTGCCGGCCGCCACGCCGGTACGGAAGGCTTGTGTGTAATCGTGGGATTCCAGATAGCCTGCCAAAAAGCCGGCGACCATTGAATCACCGGAGCCGACGGAGTTGACCAGCGTCCCTTTGGGAGCCTCGCTTTTCAGGACCATTCCCGTCTCACTTACCAGAATCGCTCCGTTCCCGGCCATGGAAACCAGGACATTGCGGGCGCCTTCCTTTCGAAGCGCCTCGGCACAGCGGACGACATCCCGGTCTTGCTCCAGGGTTTCCCCGAACAGATCTCCCAGCTCGTGGTTGTTGGGTTTAATGAGAAACGGACGATATTTGAGCACATTTCGCAGCAGATCCGTGGTGGCGTCCACCACGGTGTGAATCCCGCGTCCGTCCAGGTGCTTTAAAATACGCTCATAGCTGTCCGCGGGCAGAGTGCCGGGGATGCTTCCGGCCAGCACCAAAATGTCATCCTTTTCAACGGAGTCCAGCTTGTGCAGCAGCGCGTTGAAATCCGTCTCACTGAGATTCGGTCCTTGACCGTTGATCTCCGTCTCCCGGTCGGATTTGATCTTGGTATTGATCCGGGAAAGACCGTCCACCGTGATAAAATCAGATTGACATCCGTCCTCTTTCAGCATCAGGCTGATCTCACGGCCGGTAAAGCCGGCGGTGAATCCCAGGGCGACGCTGTCGATTCCCAGGTTTTTCAGCATGATGGAGACGTTGATCCCTTTGCCGCCGGGATAGATGATCTGAT
This sequence comes from uncultured Bacillota bacterium, assembly GCA_959606705.1. Taxonomy (GTDB): domain Bacteria; phylum Bacillota; class Clostridia; order Peptostreptococcales; family Anaerovoracaceae; genus CAUHLX01. The sequence goes on from CAUHLX010000032.1 coordinate 6,011, forward strand.
ATTCCGATCGATTGACCACGCCGGGCTTGAGATTGGAAACCCGAATGATGTGATCCAAAGAAGGATTGAAGGTTACGGTGTAAATCATTTCTGACTGACCTCCCGTATCGTGGTGAGGGAACGGTACTGTTTATTGTTCAAACGGGTCGTGATGATTTCCGCTTGATTGAGCGCGGCGAAGCTCACCGCCATAATCTTATCGAATTTGGAGGGGTCGGCCAAAACCACGCAGCGTTTGCAGCGGGACATGGCTTCCGTCTTGGTCATGGCTTCTTCCACGTCCGGGGTGCTGAAGCCCGCTCGGGGATCGATGGCGTTGGAGCCGAAAAAGCCCAGAGTGAAATGATAACGCCGCAGAGAATCGATGGAGCCGCTGCCGGTCACCGCCCCCGCGATTCCCCGCATCCGGCCGCCCAGCACAAAGGTGGCAAATCCCCGACGGGCCAGTTTATAAGCGGTAATGTAGCTGTTGCTTACAAAGGTTGCCTTTTCCGCCGTAATATAATCAACCAACGTCTCGGTACTAGTGCCGGCGTCCACATAAACGAAGTCGTTGTCCCGCACCAGAGTGGCGGCGTATTTGGCGATCTGTTCCTTTTCCTCGGCGTAGAGTCCGTAACGGTCGTTGACGTCGCTCTCTTCCGCCGAGTAATCGTTGGAAATCAGCGTGGCTCCGCCGTAAACTTTGTTCAGCTTGCCCATGCGGTCCAGCGCGTTCAAGTCTCTGCGAATGGTGGATTCGGAGGTGGAGAGCAGTTCGGTCAGCTCGGCTACCGTGACGGCTTTCTTGTCGGATAATAATTTCAAAATTTGTGTATAACGTTCTTCTGTCAACATAACGGAAGCTCCTTTGCTAAGTTTTTTACGTTTCTGACGATTCGGATGAATGACGGAACTTGCATCCTTTCTTTTGGTTGTATTTAAAATAACACCAAACTCTTTCAAAGTCAATCATAAAAATCCAAAATTAATCAATGACTTTTTTGTTTTTATCAAAATCGTTGATTGAGTTTGAAGGAGTTCTCCGTTTGCCTTTTTCTCAGGAAATGGTATAATGAACATCAAAGGACCGTGAGGTTCATTTCACCATATCCTACCCCTCGGCAACGCCGGAAAGATCGGAGGAAATGGTATAATGAACACCGAAGGACCGTAAGGTACCCGGAACATCGATTCGGATGAATGGCAGTGTGGGGGGAGGAGAATTCAGAATGAAAAAGACCAGAAAAATCAGATTTGTGCTAGCGGCGGCATTGGCGGCGCTGGCGGTGATCGTCGGAATTTCAGGGGATGAAAAAGAAGCTTCCGGTGAATAGGAACGCAGCGCCTCGCCATCGGGCAAGGCGCCGGTACATTTGGTCTGCACGAGTGTGCGTCGACGCAAGACAGGCTTTTCGAAAGCCTGTCTTTTATTTTTTGGGGGGTTGCTCCTGGCGGGGGATACGCGGATGGCTCATGATTTCCTCCGCGATGCGCCGAAGCTCTTCCGGAGTCGTTTTCTTCAGTCCCTTGAAAAAGTCCAGTTCCTCTTCGGAATTGTCGATGCTCTCGTGAATCAGTTCCCGAAGACGGTCCCGTGCGGCGTTAGGATCTTCCGCATAATTGAATTGTTTCATTGAATTAACCTCCTATAATTCATAATAAATAGATAAATATAGTAAGAATAGTTTATATGTATTTAACCATAATTACAATTAAGTATATATAGTTTATTAAAGACGAGATAAAACTGAGGTATAATATTGGAAAATTTATCTAATTATTTTGATGAATCATCGTTTGTGAAACACGTTCGCAGAAGGAGAAACGGTATTGGTATGACAGCCACGATTGATTACACGAAACTGGGCAAACGAGTCAAAAGGCTCAGACTGGAGCACGAACTGACGCAGGAACGTCTTGCGGAAGCCTGCGATATTTCCGTAGTCTATGTCAGTCACATTGAAAACGGCACGGCGAGACCATCATTGGAGGTACTTCTGCGCCTTGCGGAGGCGTTGGAAACCACTCCTGATTATTTCCTGCTGGATACCCGCTTCAAATCCGGAGAGTATATCAAGGCGGAAATTGCGAAATATCTGGACGGAGTGGATGAAGAAACGCTGTATACCATCAGCAAGATCGTCGCGGTATTGACCGAATGACAGAGAAAAAAAGCGGAATTGCGGGAAAAGACTTTACGGGAGGGGGGGATAACTAGTATAATAAATTGTTAAATAAAGCAGGAGCTAAATCAGCGGAGGAGACATGAAGCTGCTAGAGGACAGGATCTTAAAAGACGGAGTTGCCATTGGAACCGAAATTCTGAAGGTGGACTCCTTTCTTAATCATCAAATCGATGTCGCGCTTTTGAACGAACTAGGCGCCGAATTCCGGCGTCGTTTTTCCGATGTGGAAGTGAACAAAATATTGACGGTGGAGGCTTCGGGAATCGCGGTGGCTTGCCTGGCGGCGATGCACTTCGACAACGTTCCCGTGGTATTTGCGAAGAAAACCACACCCAGCACCATGAATGACGGGTTTTATGGGGCGGAAGTGCGTTCCTTTACTAAGGGCACCGTTTCTCTGGTTCGGGTGGCGCAAAAATACCTCTCAAAAGGGGACAAGGTGTTGATTCTGGACGATTTTCTGGCTCACGGCGAAGCGGCGCTGGGGATGGCGGCGCTGGTGGAACAGGCCGGCGGTACGGTGGCCGGGATCGGGGACGTGATCGAAAAGGCCTTCCAGGGAGGCGGAGAACGCTTGCGTGAACAGGGATATCGAGTGGAATCACTGGCGGTTATTTCGTCGATCAAAGACGGTAACATAACATTCAAATCGTGTTGATTAAGAGGAGGAAAAAATGAGTAAGAAGAAAGTTTTAGCGATCTTACTGGCTCTCATGATGGTCATGGGCGTATTGGCCGGCTGCGGAGACAAGGGCGGCGACGCCGATAAGAGCGGTGGAGATGACGGGGAAAAGACGTTGACCGTAGGTGTGATTTACATCGGACCCGCTACCGACGGAGGCTTCTCCGAGGCGCAGGATCAGGGCATCATGAAGATGTATGAGCATTTCGGCGGCACCGTGGACGCGGACGGTAAAGCTCTGAACGACGGACAGGTCAAGCTTCTGAAAGCAGAGCAGGTTCCGGAGGACAAGCAGTCCGTAAAGGACGCGGCTCTGGGCATGATCGATCAGGGAGCGACCGTGATCATCGGCACCAGCTTCGGATTCATGGACGCCCTGGACGAGCTGGCGAAGGATCATGAAGATGTGACGTTCCTGCATTTCTCTGGAAACAAGATGAACGACACCAACTTCGGCAACTACTTCGGCGCCACCGAGCAGTCTCGTTATCTGACCGGCATCGTGGCCGGCATGATGACCAAGACCAACAAGATCGGTTATGTGGGAGCGTTCCCCTACACCGAGATCCGGATCGGCGTAAATGCGTTCACCTTAGGCGCTCAGTCCGTCAATCCCGACGTGGAAGTCAAGGTCGTTTACAACAATACTTGGGTTGACGCGGCGAAGGAAAAGGCGGCGGCCGAAGCTCTTCTGGCTCAGGGCTGTGACGTAATTACTCAGCACTGCGACACCACCGGTCCTCAGACCGCGGCTCAGGACGCCGGCGCTTACTGCATCGGCTACAACCTGGACAAGCATGACATCACTCCCAAGGCTTTCCTGACCGCTCCGGTCTGGCATCACGATGTTTATTACATCGACCAGATCCAGCAGATCATGGACGGAACCTGGAAGCCCAGCAGCTACTACGGCACCATGGCCGACGGTTACGTGGACATCGCTCCTCTTACCGACCTGGTACCGCAGGACGTGAAGGACAAGGTGGCGGAAGTGAAGAAGCAGATGGAAGAAGGCACCTTTGACGTATTTGCCGGCCCCATCGTCGACAACACCGGCAAGGTGAGAATTCCGGAAGGCTATACCACGACTCGCGAGGACATCTGGGGTCTGCCCGGCGCAAGCGAGGAGCATCCGGATATCGTGATGTCCGATTGGCTGGTAAAGGGTGCGGTCGGCCAGTAAGCCGCATCACCGCATAGTGAAACGAGGATTTCGGGAGGCCTTTTATGCAGGAAACAGTTGCAGCGATCCAAATGGAGAACATTTGTAAATCCTTTGGAGTGGTCAAGGCGAACGAAGATGTGAATTTAACGGTTTATAATGGCGAGGTGCACGCGCTGCTGGGTGAGAACGGCGCCGGCAAAAGCACCTTGATGAACATGCTGTCGGGGATTTATACCCCCGACAGCGGTTCTATTTCTATCCAAGGACAACCGGTTCACTTTTCGACGCCCGCGGATTCCATTCGAATGGGAATCGGCATGATCCACCAGCATTTTAAATTAGTAGACGTCCTTACGGCCAAGGAAAATATCATTCTCGGGCAGAAGGGCGGCGTTTTCATGCAGGGAAAAGCCCTGAGCAAAAAGATCAAGGAAATTTCGGACCGCTACGGGCTGGACATCGACCCGGAGAAAAAGGTTTATGAGATGTCCGTCGGCGAAAAACAGACGCTGGAAATTATCAAGGTACTCTACCGAGGCGCCCGGATCCTGATCATGGACGAGCCTACGGCGGTACTTACGCCTCAGGAGATCAAGCGGCTGTTCGACATCATTCGCAATATGCGAGACGAGGGCTGCGCGGTGGTCATCATCACCCACAAGCTGAACGAGGTGATGGAGATCAGCGACCGGGTCACCGTTTTGCGAAAGGGCTGTTCCGTGGGAACGGTGGTCACCAAAGAGGTGGCGGTGAGCAGGATGATCGAGCTGATGGTGGGCCAGAAGGTCAATCTGGAAATCGAAAAAAAGGAAATTGAAAACAAGAAGGTCCTGTTGGAGGTGGACAACCTTCAGGTCATTGACAGCGAGAAGCGGGAAGCTCTTTCGGAGGTTTCGTTCACCTTGTCGGGTGGAGAAATTCTGGGTGTGGCCGGCGTGGCCGGCAGCGGTCAGAAGGAGCTCTGCGAATGTCTGGCAGGACTTGTTCACGCAGATAAAGGAAGGGTTTTCTTTGAGGGAGAAAACATCGTGGGCAAAAGCCCGCGTGATATTATTCGCCTGGGAATCCGTATGGGCTTCATCCCGGAGGATCGTCTGGGAATGGGTCTGGTGGGCGGTATGGATATCGTACACAACATCATCCTCAAGGATTATCAAAGTCAGCCGGGCGTCTTTTTAAAGCTGGCGGGCTGTACGGAGAAAGCAAACCGGATCGTGGAGGAGCTGGACATTTCCACTCCCAACATCTACACGCCGGTCAAAAAGCTTTCCGGCGGCAACATTCAAAAGGTGCTTCTGGGACGGGAGATCGATTCCAGCCCCAAAGTGCTGATCACGGCCTATCCGGTTCGCGGTCTGGACATCGGGGCTTCCTACAAGATTTACGATCTGCTCAATCAGCAGAAGGAAAACGGCGTGGGCGTCCTGTTCGTCGGTGAGGATTTGGATGTGCTCATCGACCTGTGTGACCGGATCATGGTGCTGTGCAACGGCAAGGTTACCGGGATCGTAGATCCCTCTCAGGTGACGAAAGAGGAAATCGGCCTGCTGATGGCGGGCGGCAATTTGGAAGAGGAGGCGGCGGGATGAGATTGAAAATTAGCAAGAAGCCGGAGCTTCCCAAGAAACGGGAAATTTTGATCCGCGCGCTGGCGATCCTCTTATCCCTGCTTTGCGCCGGCGTGGTGATCATGCTGCTGGGCTTCAACCCTGTTACCATCTTCTCTCAAATCGTGATGGGGGCGGTGGGGACGGAAATGCGGATTCAACAGACCATCTCCAAGGCCATACCGCTGGTCATCGCCTCCCTGGGCATTTTGGTGGCTTTTAAAATGAAGTTCTGGAACATCGGCGGAGAAGGGCAGATTATGATGGGGGCCTTTGGAGCTTCCTGCGTGGCGCTGTTCTGTCCGGTGGCCCTTCCGGCCCCCGTCATGCTCATCGCCATGGCCATTGCCGCCATGATCTGCGGCGGGATCTGGGCTTTTATCCCAGCGTTTTTTAAAGCGCGTTTCGGGACGAACGAAACGATTTTCACCCTGATGCTGAATTACATCGCGATCAAATGGGTGACCTATTTGCAGTACGGCCCCTGGAAGGACCCGGCGTCTCAGGGATTTCCCAAGGTGGCGGATTTTCCGGACAGCGCGGTTTTGCCCAAGCTGTTCGGCGTACATATCGGCTGGATCATCGCGCTGGCGTTTACGGTGCTGATCTACATTTTCATCAACAAGACGAAAAAGGGCTACGAAATTACGGTAGTGGGCGAAAGCATCGAGACTGCTCGTTACGCGGGAATGAATATCAAATCCATCATCATCATGGCCATGCTGATTTCCGGGGGCCTCTGTGGAATGGTAGGCATGATTCAAGCTTCGGCGGTGGAGAAAACCTTGACGGCCACTCTTTCGGCAAATTACGGTTTTACCGCCATCATTACCACCTGGCTGTCCCGTCTGTCGGCCCCCTTTATCGTGGTGACCTGTCTGGCCTTTGCGGTGCTGCTCCAGGGCGGTGCGTATCTTCAGATCGCCATGCAGGTACCGGCCGCGGTTGCGGATATGATGCAGGGAATTATCCTGTTCTTTGTTCTGGGAAGTGAATTTTTCATTCAGTATAAAGTATCGTTGGAGCGGGCTGGCAAAAAAACCAAGTCCGCAGAGTCTTCCGCGAAGGAGGTGGCGTAATGGAATCGTTTCTGGCAGCCGCCGTCGTGGCGGGCACGCCCCTGCTGTTTGCTACGCTGGGAGAGCTTCTGACGGAGAAAGCGGGGAATCTAAACTTAGGTGTGGAAGGCATGATGCTCATGGGTGCGGTCATGGGCTTTTACGCCGGACTTCTCAGTGGGAATCCCCTCGTGGCCGTTCTGGGAGCGGGCGCCGCGGGAGCTTTGGGCGCCGCCATCTACGCGCTGCTCACCGTCTCTCTGCGGGCAAATCAGGTGGTGACCGGCTTGACGCTGACCATCTTCGGAACGGGCTACGCCAGCTTCCTGGGACAGCGGTTTATGGGCTCGCCTCTTCCGGCGGAGATCAAGGAATTCTTCGGAACCCTCTCCGTGCCCCTGCTGAATCGGATTCCCCTACTCGGGCCGGTATTCTTCAAGCAGGATCTGTTCGTTTATTTCGGCTATCTCTGTGTGATCCTGATCTTCATCTACCTGTTCCACACCCGTCAGGGACTGAATCTGCGGGCAGTGGGGGAAAACGCCGGAGCGTCCGATGCGTCCGGAGTCAATGTTACGCTGTACAAATATGCCAATATCGTGTTGGGCGGTGCCCTGTGCGGCCTGGGCGGTGCGTACCTTTCGCTGGTCACCGTACCGGTGTGGCAGGAGAACGTGGTGGCAGGCCGCGGCTGGATCGCGGTGGCGCTGGTCATCTTTGCCTCTTGGAGACCGGGGAAGGCGCTGATCGGGGCCTTCCTGTTCGGAGGTCTGGATATTCTGGGTTTGCGTCTCCAAAGCATGGGCATTCACATATCCCAGTATCTAGTAGACATGCTGCCTTACGCGGCCACCATTTTGATCGTTATCATCAGCACTCGGAAAAACCGCAAGGAGGATATGCCTCCCGCGGATCTGAGCAATCCTTATTTCCGCGAGGAACGCTAGGCGGAGTTCACGTCGAACGGTAAGGTCAAATCAGGCGAAATCATTCAAACAGATCGAAAAGAAACAGCTCTTTTCGATCTGTTTTTTTGCGCTTTGTGAGAAAAGATCGAAATGAGCCGGACGTGGAGTTATTTAAGCAAAATTAGTCAGATATTTCTGATGAATTCGATTTTTGGTATAGAATAGTGATATAATAGACTTGGAACCCGATATGGTTTGGGTCTATTTTACTTTTTCGAGAGCGATAGAAAAGCATCCGCATGGGAATGGGGAGAAACTGATGTTTAAAATTGGGATTTGCGATGATGAAATGTCCGTCTGTTCCCAGTTGGAGCAAATGATTCTAGATGGATTGCAAGAGAATGGGCAGGGGTATGATAGCGATCGGGAGCATAGGATGGAACTTGGACTTTGGGAAGGACAGAAAATCGAGGTAGAGGTCTACTCTGCCGGAGAAGAATTGTATCAG
>CAUHLX010000033.1 GCA_959606705.1 uncultured Bacillota bacterium
GCGGGAAGGAAAGACCGAAGGACTGGGACCGGACGCGCTGGCCGCCACGGTCAAGCCGCCGCCGGAATAGGCCCCGCTGCCTTATTTGGGAGAGTTTTATGGCTGCGGGGAATGGACGGTGCGAGCGATCTACACGGCTTATTTGGGATGGTTCGACGGAAATCCCACCCACCTCCATCCTCTTTCGCCGGGAAAGCGTTCCGAAAAGACGATGGCTTTAATGGGAGGGGCCGGGAACGTACGAGGGGCCGCGGAGAGCGCCTTGCGGGAAGGGGAGCTTCAGTGGTGTCTGGAGCTTTGCGATTTGCTTCTGGAAACAGACCGCGGGGACAGAGAGGCTCTGCTGTTAAAGGCGGAGGCCTTGACCCGGCTTGCGGAATTTGAGACCAGTGCCAACGGGCGGCACTATTATCTTTCGTATGCCAAGGAGCTTCGTCTGACCGCCGCAAAAAAATAAAAAACTGCTTGACCAGCTTAAGAGCTTGTGATATTATTTTCAATTGAGAAAAGAAAGAAAAGCGAGGTTCTGGCATGGCTCTTCAGAGAAAAAATCGGAAAGAAAAAAAGCTCTTTCACAACAGATTTTTCGCGGATGGCATCAATGCCCGCCCCGTTGCTCCTTCGTTTTTCGGTTCATATTATCGTATGGCATAGCCTTCCGTTTCGGAAGGCTTTTTGTTTGCTCTTTTGCAAGGAAAGGAGATTCGGTATGTTAAAGGGAAGATATCTATTGGAACCCATGGACTTTACGGTGGAGGAGCTGGAGGAAATCTTTGCCCTGGCAAAGAAGATCATCGCCGATCCCGTCAAGTATGCGCACACCTGTGACGGCAAGCTGCTTGCCACGCTGTTTTACGAGCCCAGCACGCGGACCAGATTCAGCTTCGAGGCCGCGATGCTGCGCCTGGGCGGCCAGGTCATCGGATTTTCGGAGCCGAATTCCAGCTCCGTCGCCAAAGGGGAGAGCATTTCGGATACCATCCGCACCGTGGCCTGCTACGCGGATATCGCGGTGATGCGGCATCCGAAAGAGGGGGCTCCCCGGGTAGCGGCCTTCGCCACGGACATGCCGGTGATCAACGCCGGTGACGGAGGTCACCAGCATCCCACCCAGACGCTGACCGACCTGCTGACCATTCAGATGATCAAGGGCGGCTTCAAAAACCTGAGAGTGGGTCTCTGCGGCGACCTGAAATTCGGCCGGACCGTGCATTCCCTGATCAAAGCCCTGTCCCGCTACGACGGTGTCAGCTTCGTGATGATTTCCCCCGACGAGCTGAAGATTCCCGACTACGTCCGCAAGGAAGTGCTGGAAAAGAATCACATTCCCTACGAAGAGGTGGGCAAGATGGAGGATGTGATCGGAGATCTGGATATCCTGTATATGACCCGTGTTCAAAGGGAACGCTTCTTTAATGAGGAAGATTATATCAGATTGAAGGATCGCTACATACTGGACGCGGACAAGATGGCCCTGGCCAACGACAACATGATCGTTCTGCATCCTCTGCCCCGTGTCAACGAAATCGCGGTGGAAGTGGATAAGGACCCCAGAGCCAAGTATTTCGAGCAGGCTCGCTACGGAATGTTCGTGCGTATGGCGCTGATGGTAAAGCTTTTGGGATTGGACAGCGAAGAGGAGGACAAATAAATGGTAGTCATTAACAGCATACAAAAAGGAATCGTCATCGACCATATCACCGTGGGCCTGGGTACGAAAATTTTACAGTACCTGGCGGTGGACACCTCCGCTCACACGGTGGCTTTTATCATGAACGCTTCCAGTAAAAAATATGGAAAAAAGGATATCATCAAGATCGAAGATGTGACGGATATCGATTTGACGGCTCTGGGATTGATCGATCCCTCCGCCACGGTGAACGTCATCGAGGATCATATCATCGTCAAGAAGATCAAGCTGGAAATTCCTCAGAAGGTAGTCAACGTAATCAAGTGCAAGAATCCGCGCTGTGTGACCTCCGTGGAAGCCAACGCTCCTCACGTCTTTCATCTGATCGATCCGGAACACAGAGAATATCGCTGTGAATACTGCGACGATATTGTCAGCATGGAAGGAGATTATGAGAATGAGATTATGCATCGCGAATGGATGGGTGCTCAACCCGGCAACTAAGAAGCAGGAAGCCACCAACCTCTGGATCGAGGACGGAGTGGTGGTCAAGTGGGATGGGGCCGCGCCGGACGACTCTTGGGAGGTGCTGGACGCCGCGGGGAAATGGGTGGTGCCGGGTCTCATCGACCTGCACGTCCATTTTCGCGACCCCGGGCAGACCTATAAAGAGGATATCGAAAGCGGAAGCGCGGCGGCGGCGGCAGGCGGATTTACCACCGTCTGCTGCATGCCTAACACCAAGCCTGCGCTGGACAGCTTGGAGACGGTGAACTACGTGGAAGCGCAGGCGGAAAAAGCCTGCGGCATCAACGTGCTGTCGGTGGCGGCCATTACTAAGGGCCAGGCGAGCGGAGAGCTGGTGGATATCGAAGGCTTGGCGGCGGCGGAGACCCGCTGCCGGGTCTTGACGGGTTCCAGGGGAATCTGCGCCCTGTCGGAGGACGGCAAGAGCGTGATGGATTCCGCCACCATGAGGGAAGCCATGGAGCGGGCGCAAAGAGTCGGCGTGCCGATTTTTTCCCACACGGAGGATGAGGCACTGGCCGGCGGAGCGATGAACGAGGGGGAGGCTTCCCGCCGGCTGGGCGTGTCGGGAGTCCCGGCGGAGGCGGAGGAAATCATCGCAATCCGGGATATTCTGCTGTCCAAGACCACGGGCTGTCAGCTTCATCTTTGTCACATCAGCACGAAGGGCAGCCTGGATCTGATCCGTCTGGGAAAGGCCTGGGGACTGCCTGTTACGGCGGAAACCGCGCCTCATTACTTCACGCTGACGGACGGCGAGGTGACCAACGCGAACCGCAAGATGAATCCCCCCCTGCGTACGAAAGAGGACGTGGAGGCGGTAAAAGCCGCGCTGGCGGACGGGACGCTGGATGTGATCGCCACCGACCACGCGCCGCACAGTGCCGAGGAGAAAGCCCGAGAGCTGGAAAAGGCGCCCTTTGGCGTAGTGGGGCTGGAGACCAGCTTCGCGGTGAGCTATACCGCCCTGGTGCGGGGGGGCGTGCTGACTCCCATGCAGCTCATCGAACGAATGAGCACCGCGCCCGCGCGGATTCTGGGCATCGATCGAGGAGACATTTCTCCCGGAAAACCGGCGGATGTGGCGGTGATCGATGTGGAACGGGAATACGAAATCGATCCGCAGGGGTTTTTATCCAAAGGAAGAAACACTCCCTTCGCGGGAAGGAAGGTTGCCGGAAGGGTAGTCTGCACCTTGGCGGAGGGCCGGATCGTGTATCGGGAAGCGCGGTAAAATTCCAACGGTGATCATAGAGACAGAAAAGGAATTCGGACAGAATCGAAGGCCAGCGAGGAGGCAATGATGATAGACAGGCTGATCGACAAGATCAAAGAGATGGAAAACCCCACGGTGGTAGGGCTGGACCCGGCTTATCCCATGATCCCGCATTATATCAAAAAAGAGATGCTGGACCGGTACGGAAAAACACCTCGAGCCGTGGCTGAGATGTTTCTGGCGTTCAACAAGGCGATCATCGATCGTGTTTGGGATCTGGTGCCCGCGGTGAAGCCTCAAATCGCCATGTATGAGAAATACGGCTTTGAGGGGGTAAAGGCTTACCAGGAAACGGCGGCTTACGCCAGAGAGAAGGGATTGATGGTCATCGGCGATATCAAACGGGGAGATATCGCCTCCACCGCGGCGGCTTATGCCAGCCACATCGGCGGAGTGGACATCGAAGGAGAAGCGTTTGATCTGTGGCAGGAGGACTCGGTGACGGTGAATCCGTATTTAGGAATCGATGGAATCGAACCCTTTCTTTCTGTTTGCGGACAGGGATCACGGGGTATCTTTATTTTGGTAAAAACCAGCAATCCCAGCAGCGGGGAGCTTCAGGACCGTCTGCTGGAGGGAGAGGCGCTGTATTTGAAAGTGGCCGATCTGGTGAGCTCCTGGGGAGAAGCGGCGATGGGAACCCAGGGCTACAGCAAGGTGGGGGCGGTGGTGGGAGCCACCCATCCCGAGCAGGGCGTAGAGCTGAGAAAGCGGATGCCTCACACGTTTTTCCTGGTTCCGGGATACGGAGCGCAGGGCGGGTCCGGCAAGGATTTGAAAGGGTTCTTCGATGCCCGGGGGATCGGATGTATCGTCAATTCCTCCAGAGGGATCATCGCGGCTTATCAGAAAGACAGCGAGTTTGCGGGACCGGAGGAAGTGGGGCCGGAGTTTGCGGAAGCGTCGAGAAAAGCGGTGCTGGCCATGAAAGCGGATCTGCAAAACGCGATGTAACAGACAATGAAATGAAAAATAGGAGTGCGGTATGGGAGAAAAAGAGATTTTGACCTGCAAGGTCATGGGAAATGAAGAGATTGCGGCGGAGGTTTACCGCCTCACCATCGAATCGATGGAAGTGGCACTGGGCTCCGAACCGGGGCAATTTGTCAACGTTTATCTGGATGAAAAGGACAAGCTTCTGCCTCGCCCTATCAGCGTATGCTGGACGGACGGAGCGCTGGTGAGTCTGGTGTACGGCGTGGTGGGCGACGGTACGAAAGTCCTTTCGCGGTATTCGGCAGGCGACAAAATTCGGATTTCCACCCCGTTGGGCAATGGTTATGACTTGTCCTTCGCGGAGGAGGAACCGGCGGGAGACGGGAAAACGGCAGGCCGGGAGAAAACGACGGGGCGGGAGAAAACGGCGATCCTGGTGGGCGGAGGGATCGGCGTTCCGCCGCTGATGGAGTTGACCTACGCGCTGACTCAAAAAAACGTAAAGGTGACCGCGGTGATCGGCTTTAAGGATGAGCCTTTCCTTCTCAAGCCGCTGATGAAAGCGGGGGCGGATGTGTATCTGGCTACGGACAGCGGTTCCATGGGCTTTCATGGGAACGTGGTGGATTTGATCCGCCAGGAGGGACTGACCGCGGATGCTTATTTCGCCTGCGGCCCCAGACCGATGCTGAGGGCTTTGACGGAGCATTGCGCTTCCATAGGAAAGGATGTGCAGGTTTCCATGGAGGAGCGGATGGGCTGCGGCTACGGGGCTTGTGTGGGCTGTGTGATTTCCGTGGCGGGAGCGGAGGGCACTCCGGTGCGGAAAAAGGTCTGCAAAGACGGACCTGTCTTCTGGGGAAGCGAGGTGATCTGGAATGAGTAATTCGCCAAAGGGCGGCCCTGGCCCGGATCTGCGCGTGAACATCGCGGGGGTGGAGTGGAAGAACCCGGTGGCCACGGCTTCGGGAACCTTTTCCGCCAGAGAGAGCGGCGCTTTTTACGATTTGTCCCGGCTGGGAGCGGTGACGACCAAGGGCGTGGCGAATCGACCCTGGGCGGGAAATCCCACGCCTAGGATTGCCGAGACTTACGGCGGGATGCTGAATGCGGTCGGTTTGCAGAACCCGGGAGTCGAAGCCTTTCTGGAAGAGGAGCTTCCTTATCTGAGACAGTTTGACACGCGGGTCATCGTCAACGTGGCGGGACACAGTGTGGAGGAATACCGCGAGACGGCGGAACGCCTTTCTCAGGCGGAAGGAGTCGACCTTCTGGAGTTAAATATCTCCTGTCCCAACGTGAAGGAGGGCGGGATCGGCTTCGGAACGGACCCGGCCATGGCGGCCAAGGTCACGCGAGAAGTGAAGCGGGTGGCCAAGCAGCCTCTCATGGTCAAGCTGACGCCCAACGTGACGGAGATCGGGGAGATTGCCAAAGCGGTGGAAGCGGAGGGGGCGGACGCCATTTCTCTGATCAACACCCTTCTGGGCATGAGGATCGATATTCGCAAGAGACAGCCGGTGCTGGCCAATATCACCGGGGGACTGTCGGGACCGGCGGTGAAGCCGGTGGCGGTGCGCATGGTATACCAGGTGCGCCAGGCGGTGAGGCTTCCCATCGTGGGGTTGGGGGGCATCTCCACCGGAGAAGACGCGGTGGAATTTCTCATGGCGGGGGCGGACGCGGTGGAAGTGGGGACCGCGGCTCTGGTCAATCCCACGGCGCCCATCGAGGTGCTGGAAGGAATTCGCTCCTTTATGGAGGACAACGGCTATGACAGAATCTCTCAGCTTCAAGAGGCTTTTTGGGAACGAATGAAGTAAAAACGAGACAAGGTGACTGCGGCGGAATGGAAAACTTTTTCCATTCCGTTGTTTTCTTACGTAAGAGACAATTGTATTTTTTCCGTTTTCTTGATATGATTAACGAATAATAGCAAGAAATGCCCAGAAAAGAGACGTGAATATGAAAGAAAAACAGGACAAAATGAGCAGGGAAACGATGACGGACGAGAAGGTACTGATCGACGCCCTGGAGGAAATCGTCTATGTCAGCGATCCGGAGACCTATGAGCTGCTGTATATCAATGAGCAGGGGAAAAAGGCGCTGGGTTTGGGCGGGAATCCTACGGGCAAGTGCTATCACTTGATCCAAATGAAGGACTCACCCTGTGAGTTCTGTACTACGTCGGTCCTGAATTTCGAGGATTTTTACGTTTGGGAATACACCAATCCTCGGAACGGCCGGCACTATCTTCTTAAAGATAAGCTGATCCGCTGGCACGGAAAGGACGTGCGGATGGAGTTGGCCGTGGACATCACGGACAAGGAAAACACCAGCCGGGCGGTGCGGAACAAGCTGACCATCGAACAGACGCTGGTGGACTGCATCCGCATGCTTTCCTCGGACAGCGACATGGACCGGGCGGTGCAGATGGTTTTGGCCGGCATCGGTGAATTTCATCAGGCGGACCGCGCCTACCTCTTTGAAATCGACAAAGAGCGGGATCGGGTGAGCAACACCTACGAATGGTGCGCGGAGGGGGTGAACCCCGAAAAGGAAAATCTTCAAAATCTGACCCTGCGGGATATCGGCCACTGGCTGGAAATGTTCAAGAAAGACGGGTCCGTGGTGATCGAGGAGCTGGAACAGGTCAAAGGGCAGTATCCCCGGGAATACGAGATTCTCAAGCCTCAAGGAATCGAAAGCGTGATCGTGGTGCCGCTGACTTTAAAGGGCAGCGTGCTGGGGTTTATCGGGGTGGACAATCCGCGCAGTGAAATCAAGGATAGTTCTCTCCTGGATTCTCTGTCCTATTTTGTGATCAACAGCATGCAGGAACGGAGAATGGAGCAGCAGCTTCGCGTCCTCAGTTATCACGACGGCTTGACCAATCTATACAACCGCAATCGTTATATAAGGTATCTGGCAAAAAGGGATCCCCAAAGCCTCAAGTCCGCGGGTGCGATTTTTATCGATGTGAACGGTCTTAAGCGGACCAACGACACTTATGGACACGGCGCCGGCGACGCGGTGATCGTAGGAATCGCCCGGATTCTCAAACGACATTTTCAGGAGGACGGCATCTACCGCATCGGCGGAGACGAATTCGTGGTGTTCTGCGAAAATTCGGATTGGGAGAGCTTTGAAAACAAGGTGGAGGGGTTGAAGCGGGAATTTCACCGCCACCGGCAGTACAAGGTGTCCGTGGGATATCACTGGGCGGATCGGGACATCGATTTGCGGGAATTGGCCCGGACCGCGGACCGCTTGATGTATCTGGACAAACAAAGCTACTATCACGAAATGATCGGCGATTTGGTGGAAA
This sequence comes from uncultured Bacillota bacterium, assembly GCA_959606705.1. GTDB lineage: Bacteria > Bacillota > Clostridia > Peptostreptococcales > Anaerovoracaceae > CAUHLX01. The sequence goes on from CAUHLX010000033.1 coordinate 7,699, forward strand.
ACGGGAGCGAGGGTCCGTGTAAAAGCGGGGATGAGGGACTTCTTTCGGAGGACTGCGGCAGTCAGAAAGAGATTCGGCGCAGAATGCTGCAATACGGAGTCGTCGCCCGGGAGTACTGCGATGAAATTTACGAAGTCAACCTCACGAAAAACACCATGAGCCGGGTGGGACGGATCAACGGAAGACTTTTGGAATGTCCCACGAATCAAAGCTATGACGAGGTGATCCTCTACGCCAACGAAAACTTAGTCCATCCGGAGGACCGCAAGAATTTTTCCCGCGTCTTTCAACCGGAACAGATCAAGGCTTATTTCAGCGGTGACGCGGTGGAATTGAATTTTGATTACCGCCGTCTGAACCAGCAGGGAAAGTATATTTGGGTTTCGGCCGCCTTTAAGAGGATTCGTTATCCGGAGGGCTTTGAGGATGCTTCGGATCTGACGTTCCTGTTTCTGCTCAAGGATATCGACGAGCTGGTTTCGGAGAGAGAGCGGGCACGCAGCCGAGAATACCGATATTCGCTGGCTTTGCAGAATATCTGTGAATTGATCTGTGAGCTGGAAATCGCCACGGATACCTATCACGTGACGATGAATCAGGATTACATCGAGGAGCTTCCGGAGTACGGCTGTTACAGCAAGGAGCTGGAAAAGCTGGCTCAAAACCGCATCGATCCCCGGGATCGAAAACGCTGGCTGGCCAATATGCGATTGTCCTCTCTCATGGATCGGTTTCTGCGGGAAGGGGTTGAAGCGGTTCAATTCGACTATCGAATCATAGACCGAAAGGGAGAGAGCCGCTGGCGGCACAACAAGGCGATTTATCTGGCCGGCGACGGAATCTGCGGAGATTCCATACTGATCATCGCCAATGACACGGAAGCGCAGAAGCAAGCGGAACAATGGATGCTGGACCATGAATTTACCCGGAGGGAGGCGGAACAGAGGCAGGAGCTGCGCAGCCAGGAAGCGCGATACATAACGATTGTGGAACGGTCGGGCAGCGGCGTGTTCGAATGGAGTCTGGATGATCACGCTTTTGAGACTCTGGTGGGCTGCGGAGGAGAAGGCTCGATTTACGTTTCCGAACAGTTGAGAAAACAGTTTGACTTCGACCGGGCGGAGATGGATTTCCTCACATTTCTAATTAAGAAGGATAAGGTGCATCCCGAAGATCGGGAGGCCTTTTGGAGGTTTATTACCAGGCTTGTATCGGAGGAATATCAGGAGATTACCTGCAGGCTGACCTGTGACGGCGAACGGTATTATTGGTACCGGGTGGGAATGAATTCCGTCTATGATGCCCATGGGAAGCGCGAGCGGATCATCGGCTCGCTGACGGACGTAGACCAGGAGCTGAGGAGACAGGAGGCGTTTCAAAAGAGGGCCGAACGAGACCCGCTGACCGGGATCTACAATCAAGCCGCGTTCTATAATCGAATGGATCGCATGCTGGAGGCGCATCCCGACCGGCGGTTTGCCGTGATCATGATGGATATCGACAAGTTCAAGGTCGTCAACGATCTCTACGGGATGGACGGCGGAAATCGAGCGCTTCGGGACATAGCGGGTGTGCTGGAGGCTTGTTTGAAAGATCAGGGGCTCTGTACCCGGATGTACGCCGACGTGTTCTGCATCTTTACGGAATGCCGGGAGCGCAGCGAGGTGGAACGTCTGATCCTGCAGATTTTAAACGGGATTCGGAAGACGGAATTCGGTCCGGCGCTCACTCCGTATTTCGGAATCTGCAACGTGGAGCGCAGCGACCAGTCCGCGGTTCAGCTGTGCGAAATGGCGGGCTTTGCCCATAAGGCGGCAAAGGGCAGCCGCAGCAGGCGCCTGCTGTTTTACGACGATACCATGCGCCAGCGTCTTCTCACGGAAAAGCGCATCGAGGACGAGATGGAGCACGCGTTGAAAAGCGGTCAGTTCAAAGTTTATCTCCAGCCGAAATACGATCTGTTTTCGGAGAAGGTGGTGGGGGCCGAGGCGCTGGTCCGCTGGGAACATCCCGAAGAGGGGATGATCGCGCCGGATCAGTTCGTTCCTCTGTTTGAGAAGAACGGCTTCATCATCGAGCTGGATCACTTTGTCTGGGACGAAGCCTGCCGGGAGCTCCGCAGCTGGCTGGATCTGGGGTTCGAGCCGCTTCCCATTTCGGTAAATGTTTCCCGCCTGCATTTGAGAGGCTACGATTTGGAACAAGAGGTGAAGGATGCGGCGGACCGCCGCGGGATTCCTCATCGCCTTCTGGAGCTGGAATTGACGGAAAGTCTGTTCTTCGAAAACTTGGATCATCTCCGCAGCGTGCTCAACATGCTGAGAAAGGACGGGTTTGTGCTGAACATGGACGATTTCGGGTCCGGTTATTCCTCGCTGAACATGCTGAAGGACATTTCCGTGGATACGCTGAAAATTGACAGCGGATTTTTCAACGAGACGGTTTCCACGGAAAAAGGGAAAACAGTGATCCGCCACACGGTGACCATGGCCAAGGAGCTGAATATGAAGGTGGTGGCCGAAGGCGTGGAAAATCAAGAAGAGGTGGATTTTTTGAAGGAGATCGGCTGCAGTGAAATTCAAGGGTATTATATCAGCGCTCCGATTCCCATGGAGGAGTTCGAGCATAAATTCTTAAGATCGCGTTCATAGTAAAGGAGAAAAAGATGGCGAAAACAACAGGATATCAGGAAGCGTTTATTCACTTTATGGTGCGGTCCGGGGTTTTGACTTTTGGAGATTTTACCACCAAAAGCGGCCGCAAGACTCCTTATTTCATCAATACGGGCAACTATAAAACCGGGGCGCAGGCGGCGAAGCTGGGTCAGTTTTACGCGGACTGCGTGATGGCTCATATGGAGAGCGGCGAGATCGGCCGGGAGGTCAACGCACTGTTCGGACCGGCGTACAAGGGCATTCCCCTGTCGGTGGCCACGGCCATTGCGCTGGCGGAGCGTCATGACCTGGATGTCAATTACTGTTTCAATCGCAAGGAAGCCAAGGATCACGGAGAGGGCGGCTCCATGGTGGGTTACAAGCTGAAGGACGGGGACCGGGTTCTGATCATCGAGGATGTCATCACCGCCGGAACGGCCGTACGAGAGGTTTTTCCCATTTTAAGAGCGGCGGCTGACGTGAAGATCGAAGGGCTGGTCATTTCCGCGGATCGGATGGAGCGGGGCCAAGGGGAGAAAACCGCCATTCAGGAAATCGAAGAGGAATTCGGAATCAAAACCTATCCCATCGTGACGGTGAGAGAGATCATCGACACGCTTTACGACACGCCGGTGGACGGGAATGTGGTCATCGATGCGGAGATGAAGGAACGCATGGAGGCTTATTTAGAGCAGTATTGCGTGAAATAACGCATCAAATCCGCCGCTTCCGCAGAAACTATCCTTATTAATTTAAGGATAGTTTTTGTATGGGGAGGATGGCCGGATGAAACAACAGGAACAAAACAGTTTCTTTACGCGGACCAGAACGCAGCTTCGCAGTGCTCTGCCGCTGAAAAAAAGCTTTGATGTCATCGAGCGAAACATTATTGTAGGGGGACGTGAGGTTTCTCTTTACTTTATCGATGGCTTCATCAAAGACGAATTGATGCAGAGGATCATGACGGACTTCTTCAAGACCACGGAACAGGAGATGAAGGCGCTGTCCACGGCGGCGGACTTCATTGCCAGAAGGATTCCCTATGTGGAGGTGTCCGAGGAAACGGACGTCAAGGAAGTGGTGAAGGCCGTGCTGTCGGGACAGACCGCCATGCTGGTGGACACCTACGAACAAGTGATTCTCATGGACCTGCGGACCTATCCCGTTCGCGGGGTGGAGGAGCCGGAAAAGGAAAAGACGCTGAGGGGGTCCCGGGATGGCCTGGTGGAAACCATCGTCTTTAATACGGCGCTGATTCGGCGGAGAGTAAGGGATCAGCGGCTGGTGTTCGCCATGCACACGGTGGGACAGGTATCCAAGACCGACGTGTGTATCGGCTATCTGGAGGGAGTGGCCGACGAAGCACTGGTCAAGCAGCTGGCGGACCGTTTGGATTCTCTCAACATCGGAAGCCTGACGGTGGGCGATCAGAGTCTGGTGGAGTCCTTTGGGAAAACCCATTGGTCCAATCCTTTTCCAAAGGTCCGCTACACGGAACGGCCGGATGTGGTGGCGGCTCATTTGGCCGAAGGGAAGTTCGTGGTCATGGTGGACAACAGCCCCACGGCCATGATCCTTCCCACCGGACTGTTTGATTTTCTTCAGGACGTGGACGATTATTATTTTCCGGTGATCACGGGAAACTATTTTCGGCTGGTGCGCAATCTCACCATGCTGGCTACGCTGTTTCTCACACCGATTTATCTGCTGCTGTCTCAGAACGGCCTCAGCGGAGAATGGGGCTTCCTTCTGCCTCAGGAGCCTTACAGCGTCCCTCTGTTCTGGCAGTTCATGCTCCTGGAGCTGGCCATCGACGGGCTGAAGCTGGCGTCGCTGAACACTCCCAGTTCTCTGGGCATGTCGCTCTCGGTGATCGGGGCGCTGATCCTGGGAGAATTTTCGGTGACGGCCGGGTGGTTTATTCCTCAGACGATTCTCTGTATGGCGGTGGTGGCGCTGGCCGGATTTTCCCAGCCTAGCATCGAGCTTTCCTACGCCATCAAGTTTATGCGGGTGCTTCTGCTGATCGCTTCCGCGCTCTTCGGCTGGTGGGGCTTCGGCGGGGGGCTTCTGCTGGAGCTGGTGATCCTGGCCCGCACCAAAACCATCACCGGGACCTCTTATCTCTATCCGCTGATTCCCTTCGACGGGCGCAAGCTCCTGGGGTTGCTGGTGCGCACGAAGAAACGGCGGGCCAGCGGGGAAAAGAGGGGATAAGGGCCACGGAGGGCGGCAGCCTTTTCCATCTCCATCCGAAGGCCCGCCGCACCCATGTTTCGGGTGACCACAGGCTGCAATTCGACTTTTTTTGGATTATGATCGAATCGGTCGAAAAAAAGGAGCCAATTTCGACCGATTTTTTAAATTTAATGAGAAAAAGTCGAAAAGAGCGAAATATGATAGCGAAACAAGCTGTTTCGCTTACATATTAACTATAATTTGGAATTTATTTCGACCTGAATTACGCTTTTTATTAAAAAAGTCGAAAACGTGTGCCGCGAAGGTCCGGCGCCCTCAAAGCCACGACCAAAGCCACGACCAAAGCCGCGATCAAAATCACGAAAAAACTCCCCGAGGACCTGCTCGGGGAGTTTTGATGGAATCCGGATGTTTTTCGAACGGATTCGCTTAAGCCAAAGCTGCGATTGCCTGATAGACATCTACTGCGGTCCCGATGATTTCATCGGGGAAGTCGTAGTCCACGGTATGCTGGGAGGGGTGGTCTTCCCCGATCCCGATTCCGAACGCGGCGCCGCTGGTCTGCTTCAGAAAATGTCCGAAATCCTCGGAAGCTCGCATGGGATCGGCCATCTCGATTACCGGACAGTTGATTTCCTGACAAGCCTGGCGGACTTTTTCCACACAAGTGGAGGCGTTGGAGGTCTCCGGGAAAATATCACATTCGTCAAAGCCGCAGGTGAGGCCGTTTTTCTTGCATTGTTCCGTCACGGTCCGGCAGATCAATTCTTGCAGATGATTCATTTCCCGTTCATACTGAGCGCGAATGGTCAGACGGAGGACGCCTTTGCTGGCGGCCATTCCGAAGGCGTTCTGTCCCACGTCCACCTGTACGATGGTGCAGAGGATGATTCCTTCGTATTTTTTAGGGTCGCTGAGCTCCGGCAGCCGGCGGATCACTTCCGCCACGGCATAGGAGGGGTTGACGCCGGTTTCCGGCATACTTGCGTGAGCGGGGGTACCGTTCATTTCGATGGTGAGGCCCTTGGAGGCACAGTTCATGGTGCCGTCCCGCACCACCACCCATCCTCTGGGATAGCCCGCGTAGTTATGAAACGCGTAGATTTCGTCGATCCCGCATTCCTTCAGGAAGACGGCGCATTCCGTGGCGCCCTGGCCGGTTTCCTCGGCGTGCTGAAACAGGAGGTATACATTTTGTTCCGATCCGTTCGCGGTCAGTTCGAGTGCCAGGCCGGCCATTACGGCGCAGTGTCCGTCGTGTCCGCATTTATGGGAAACTCCGGGCACATCGGAAGCGTAAGGCACCAGTTCCGAGGATTCATTCATGGGAAGCGCGTCCATATCCGCTCGAAAAGCGATGCTGGGCCGGTCTTCGCCGGCGCGGTAAACGGCGTAAAACCATCTGCCGCGGTCGACGACTTCCAGATTGGTGTGTACGTGAAGAAAGTCCATCAGCCTCTGCTTGGTCCGAACTTC
>CAUHLX010000034.1 GCA_959606705.1 uncultured Bacillota bacterium
ATATTGGGATGTCCGAGATCGACAGGGGCAAAAAACCGGAGAGATTCGGGCCAAGGGCCTTCCTTTCGCAAAGGATGAATTTCATCTGGCCGCGGAAGCCTGGATCATCAATTCCAAAGGACAGCTTCTGGTTCAGCAGCGTTCCGTCCGCTGTGACCAGCTGCCCGGCATATGGGGCCTGACCACCGGCCGCATGCTGTCCGGAGAAGAATCCGCCGACGGCTGTATTCGGGAAATCAAGGAAGAACTGGGACTGACCGTCCTGCCGCAAAGCCTTCGGTTCCTTACTCGCATCCCCCGCGGCGAGCTGATCTGGGATCTGTATCTCGTGTACTGTGACGCCCAGCGATCCGATCTCCGTCTCCAAAAGGAAGAAGTCAGCCAAGCCAGCTGGGTGTCTGCCGAAGAATTCCTGGAGATGCTGGACGAAGGTCTGCTCTACCGTTATCCCGAAATCGAAGAAATCCTAGAGAAAGTGCTGAAAATTTTTTTCCAGGAGCGAGAGAACGGCTGACAGGCTCATGCCCTTCTCCTTTCCGATGAGGGCGGCGGACTCTCTTAAAACAGCGGCGGTTTCATTCTGTCCCGCTTTTCTGCCCAGCGCCCATTCCACCCCTTCCGTTCCGTCCGTTTCCACCAGCAGGCGAAAGGCCGGCACCCGGCGGACCACCCTCAAAACATCGGGGTTGCGGCTCACGTCCGGTCCCACGGAAAAATAGCAGCCTCGCCGAAGGAATCGTTCCAGCGCCTCTTCCCCGCCGGAATACCAGTGAACCAAAATCGATCTCAACTCGGACTCCGAATATCCTTCCAGAATCTCGGCAATCTCCGTCTCACAGCCTTTGGTGTGAAGAACCACGGGACATCCCCGTCGGACCGCCAGATCCAGTTGGGCGAGAAAGCGTTCTCTCTGAATTTCCATCGGCACGGTACACCACACCCGATCCATTCCGATTTCCCCGATCACCGGACAGCTCCGGAGATAAGGTTCCATCTTTCCTCCCGGCTTTATGCTGTCAGCGTCAAACCGCTGGGAATCCCAGGGATGGATTCCAAAAGAAAAGAGCAGCCGTTCCGCCGCTCCCTCCTCTTCCGCCTGCCGAGCCAGCACCGAAAGCGCGGCGCACTCCTCCGGCCCGGAGGCCGAAACCAGCAGCCTGAGATCCTGCGCCTTTAAAGCCGCCAACCGTTCTTTCCCGTCTTTTCCATCAATTTTCTTCCAATGAGTATGCGCGTCGGTGATCATCCTTCGTTTCTCCCTCAGCAGTTCTTTAAATAATGGTAGATTTCACTGTGCAGGCCGGACTGGCGAAACAGCCATTCCCGATCCCGGTGTTTCTCCGTGACCAGAATTTCCTTCTGAAACGAAGCCGGTCTCCCGGTGAGCACCAGAATGCGGTCGGACAGATAAATCGCCTCGTCGATGTCGTGAGTAACCAGCACCGTAGTTCGGCCCAGCTCTTCCCTCATTCCCAGCAGCCAATCCTGCATATCGCCCCGGGTAATCACGTCCAGCGCGCCGAAGGGTTCGTCCAGCAGCAGAATATCCGCACTGCACAAAGCGGTCCTCAAGAAGGCGGCTCTCTGCCGCATTCCCCCGGAAAGCTCTTTGGGATAGCGGTTCTCATAACCGGCCAGTCCGAACTTTTCCATATTGGCCCGCGCCGCCTCCCGCGCGCTCCTTTCCTCTTTGTGAATCGCCCCGTACAGACAGACGTTCTCCAAGATGGTTTTCCAGGACATCAGCAGATCCTGCTGCGGCATGTAGGCGAAGTGAGAGGAGAGGCCTCGCACTTCCTCCCCGTCCACGAATACCCTGCCGCCATCCGCGGGAAGCACTCCCGCCAAAATATTCAGCAGAGTGGACTTTCCGCAGCCGGAGGGGCCGAGAATGCTCACGAACTCACCCGCGGCAACCTCCATATTCAACTGTTGAAGAATCAGCTCTCCCTGATACGCACAGTCCAGCTCTTCTACCCGCAGCTTGCTCATTTCATTCCTCCCGTCCCTCCGGCTCACGTGGTCCTTCCGCGTTCCTCTTGAATTACTGCAAAAATTCGTTGGTGTAGCAATCGGAAGCCTTGATATCCTTGTCGATGAGACCGTTTTCCTTCATAAAGGCCGAATAGTTGTCCCACACCTCATCCTTCATCAGCCCCCAAGTCTCGCTGTCCTCGCGATACTTCCCTGCCAGATACCGCTGGGAACGGGTCAGGAAATCCAAATCGTAGGAATCGGCGTGCTGGTGAAGAAGCTGGGCCGCTTCCTCGGGGTTGGCAATGGCGTATTCGTAGCCCTTCTTGGTCGCGTTCATAAACTTTCGTACCATTTCGGGGTCTTGGTCGATGAGATCGTTGTTGGTGATGATCACCGGCGTGTAATAATCCAGCCGGGGATCCAAGTCTCGAAGGGCCACGTAATTCAGCGGAACACCGGCGTCCTCCGCCATGATGACATCCCAGGCTTCAAAGAACCACATGAAATCCACCTGATCCTTCAACAGCTCGTAACCCACGCCGGTCGCGTCGATCATGTTTACCGTGCCGAAGTCCGCCCCGGCCGCGCTCATGACCGCCTTGATCACCGCCTCCTCCGAAGGAGCGCCCCAACCGGCGTAGGTCTTGTTTTCAAAATCCTTGGGCTTGGTGATATTCTTATCCTGAAAGGAAGCGAAGCCGGAGGTATTGTGCTGGATGATCGCGGCAATGGCCTTGATGGGCATGGGCTTTTCGCCGGCCAGCGCGTAAGTGACATCCTCCTGATAGCTGATCCCGAAATCACCCTTGCCGACGGAAATCAGCGTCGCCGCCGTATCGGACGCGGATTCCACAATTTCCACTTCCAGCCCCTCGTCTTTATAGTAGCCCAAGTCCCGGGCAGCGTATAGACCGGTATGATTGGTGTTGGGGGTATAGTCTAACACCAGAGTCACCTTTTGAAGCTCCCCGTCCTTGGCCGCCCCGTCATCTCCTGCCGCCTGGCTGTCCTTGTCTCCGCAGGCCGCCGCGGAAAGGGCCACGGTCCCCGCCAGCAGCAGCGCCGCCAGTCTCTTTGTGTTCTTGTTCATCCTCTTCCACTCTCCTTCTTGGTTCGTTTGCATTCTATGTTAAAGCATCTGCTATTGCAGCCTCTCAAAGCTCAGCGGCTCACCGGCTCTTCCTCAAATGAGGCTGAAGAAGATATTGCAGCAGCCGGACCACGCCATTCATCAGCAGAGACAGCAGGAGAATCATCAAAATGCAGGAAAACACCTTGTCCAGCTGATATCCCTTCCGCACCCTGAGCATGTAGTATCCCAGGCCGCTGCTGGCCGCCAGCCACTCTCCTACCACCGCGCCGGTAATGCTGTAGGTGGCCGCCACCTTGAGACCGGAAAACAGGGATGCCGCCGCCGCCGGAAGCTTGACCATGGTGTAAATCTGCAGCCGGCTGGCGCCGAACGCCCGCACCAGATTGATCTGATTGGGATCGATCTGCGACATGCCGTCGGCAAAGCTCACCGCAATGGGGAAAAAGCACATCAACACCACCGTCAAAATCTTAGGAGCGATCCCGAAGCCCAGATAAATGATGAACAGCGGCGCCAGCACGATGACCGGAATGGTCTGACTGACCACCATCAGAGGATAGATGGCGTTCTTGAACAACCCGAAGGCATCCATCAAAACCGCCAGCAGAATTCCCAGCCCCACTGCGATCAGCAGGCCTAAAAGGGTTTCCTCAAGCGTCACCAGAGAATGCTGGCACAGCACTCCGAAGTCCGAAACGAAGGCCCGCAGCATAGCAGAGGGCGACGGTAGAATATACTGCGGAACCTCCGTCACCCGCACACCAATCTCCCATACCGTAATGAGTATGAGAAAAAGTCCTGCCGGCAAAAGCACTTTCTGTGTGGATTTTCCTGTGTTGCGTTCTCGTTTCATCTTTTTCTCCAAAATAGAAAAACCGCGTCATATTTGTGACACGGTCCCGTCCTTTTACAAATATGATCCCTACGTTGGCATTACCCAAATCAGGTGTGAGGGTCGAAGCGAATCAGCTTCCTCTCAGGCCTTTCGTGACCTCCCCTAGCTTCTTAAATTGTCTGTGATGCTTTTGATTTATGTGAAGAACGTCTCTAATACAACGTCTTCTCTCTAAGGATAGCGGCTGATGGAAAAAAAGTCAACCGTTTTTTCGACACGAGCTTCTTTCCTTTCCTCATTTAAAGCTCGATCACCTGAAACGCCGCCGCCCGGATCAGGCGGTTGTACAACGCCAAGCCCACCCCGGACTGTTTGGGACAGCGGGCGTAAACCACCTTTGCCCCCCGCTCGTCCAGCTTCCTCAGGCAGTCGAACAGTCTCGCCGCCTGCCCCGCTTCGTCGTTCCGAGGCCCGATGGACAGGCTGGGGCAGGACAGCTTCGCCACATCCTCGTCATAGCACAATGCATACTCCCCTTCGGTCCGATGCCGATTCACATAATCCACGTAGGCGTCTCCGCGTCCCGATACCAGAATCACCCGGCACTTGGGCGCGTAGTGCTTGTACTTCATCCCCGGCGAAGCCACCTGGGCCCCCTCTTCCGGCTGGCTGGTGACCGCACGGTCCAGCTCCACCGCTCCCAGCACTTCGCGGAGCTGTTCCAGCGTCACATAACCCGGCCGCAGCAGCCTGGGCACCGCTCCCGCCAGCGAAATCACCGTGGACTCCACCCCCACCGCGCACTCGCCGCCGTCCACGATGGCGTCCACCCGTCCCCACAGATCATCGACACAATGCCGGGCCGTAGTGGTGCTGGGACTGCCCGAAAGGTTGGCGGAGGGCGCCGCCACCGGGACTCCGCTTCTGCGGATCAGCTCCCGCGCCACCGGATGGCTGGGCAGTCGGATCGCCACCGTGTCCAATCCGGCGGAGGTGACCATGGGGATTCGGTCACTCTTGGGAAGAATGATGGTCAGCGGTCCCGGCCAAAAAACCTCCGCCAGCTTCAACGCCTGCGGCGGGATCTCCCGAGCCACCTCCCGCAGCTCTTCCACTCCGCTGATGTGCACGATCAGCGGATTGTCCTGCGGCCGTCCCTTGGCCTGAAAAATCGCGGTCACCGCCGCTTCGTCGGTGGCGTTCGCCGCCAGCCCGTACACCGTCTCCGTAGGGATCGCCACCAGTCCGCCCCCCGCGATCAGCGCCGCCGCTTCGTTCAGTTCGTTTTCATATCGTTCCAGATGCTCCGGTTCCACCCGCAGCAGTTTCGTCTCTCGATTGGTCATTCTATCATCCCGGCCTTCCGTCCGCTTCCGCAATCAGCGGTTATTTCTCTCTATCATAAATCCTGAATCCGGGTTTTGTCAATTTCGTCCCGGCTCCTCCTGCGGCTGCGGCAAATCAAATAGATCCCCAGCAGCACCCAGGTGGGAATATTGCTGCGCAGGAGCAGTACCAAGGTCACCCATATCATGTACCCCGCGCTGTCCGTCCCGCAGCTGGCAAACGAAAGCACCATGATCAGTGAGTACACAAACCAGAAGATCGGCAGTACCAGCCCCGGCCATTTCGACGGCCGGCTCGCCAAATAGATCTGTAAAATGATTCCTCCCGCCATAAACAACAGCATGATTCCAATGCGAATTCCCGACAACTCCATATTTTATTCCTCCGTTATCTTCCCCTTGCGATATTCCGAAATCAAAATTTTCGCCGTGTCAAAATCCAGCTTGTCATTGACCGCCAGCCGTTTGATCAGGGCAATGTACGGTTCGTGATCCGTTTCCTCGTTCACCTTTATCTTCTGGATCAGCTTGTCCAGACGCAGCCGGACCGTGGGGTAGGTCACCCCGTATTGCCCGGCGATTTCTTTTAAAGATCCCGACGCCATAATAAATCGCTTGATAAACATCAGGTCCTCATCGTCCAGATTGCTCATCCATTCCGGCAGTATTTCAATTGACATATCAGCAACCCCCTTTAATAAAATTGATTATATACTTTCATTTTATTAAAGTCAATCATCAAGTTTTTATTTAATAAAGTTGCCATCAAAAATGGAGATCCTCGGAAGCGCGGAATCATGGGAACCACCTTGAATCATCGGGCGGCAAGGCTGTTAAGCTGTTTTAGACGGTTGATGTTTCATCGCGAATTTCAAACGGTCCGCAGACACTTCGCAAGCTCCCCTGCGGCTGCGGATATTATCTTTTTGTCCGGTCTTTTGATCCCAAAGGTTAAATAGAGCGGTCAAATCGTGCTGCTCCACCGGTTTTCGGAGGCGATATTATCTTATCTTGAATAAAAACATCGCATAAGGTTAGAAAAACGCCCAATTCTTAACCTTTTCGCACAAATATGGATAACATAGGATAACACTAGCTTAAATCAGGCTGTTCCTTCTGATTAAATTGCGGATTCTTAACCTTTTTATAGAAATAATTCCGAATAAGATAATGTCATCCAGCTTTAGATGGTCCGGACCTTTTGCACTCCGCGAGCCGCCCCCTGCGGCTGCGGATATTATCTTTTTGTCCGGTCTTTTGATCCCAAAGGTTAAATAGAGCGGTCAAATCGTGCTGCTCCACCGGTTTTCGGAGGCGATATTATCTTATCTTGAATAAAAACATCGCATAAGGTTAGAAAAACGCCCAATTCTTAACCTTTTCGCACAAATATGGATAACATAGGATAACACTAGCTTAAATCAGGCTGTTCCTTCTGATTAAATTGCGGATTCTTAACCTTTTTATAGAAATAACTCCGAATAAGATAAGGTCATCCAGCTTTAGATGGTCCGGACCTTTTGCACTCCGCGAGCCGCGAACCCTTCGGGTCTCCCACAGACTAATTTGACGCTTACGGCTCCTGCTCAATAGAATGGCGTTGAAGCATCGCCAGGCCGCAGAAGCACCGGACCCCGGAATCGCCAGGCCGTGGAAGCGCCGGACCGCGGAAGCGTCAGGCCGCGGAAGCGTCGGACCGCGGAAGCGTCAGGCCGCGGAAGCGTCGGGTCGTGGAAGCGTCAGGCCGCGGAAGCGCCGGGCCGCGGAAGCACCGGACCCCGGAATCGCCAGGCCGCGGAAGCACCGGACCGCGGAAGCACCGCACACGAAAAAACCGCTTCCGGCGCAATTCCCTCTGCGCCGAAGGCGGTTCCTCTTTTTCGTCTTAACACTCGTTACAGCGAAAATCCTTCCGGGCAGTTTCCTTTGTTCTGCAGATAATGCTGAACCACGAAGCCCGCCTGCGCGCTGGGAACGACGTCATCAAAACCATAGACATTCGGATTATTCTTTTGGAAGCAAAGCTGACATGTGTCATTATAAGGATCTACTTCGGAAAATCCGCCATAGGCGCAAACCGTGGCTCCTGATTTTGCGCAGACCGTCTCAAAAGCCAACGTATGAACCGTTTGAATCTCAGGTGCGATATATTCTTTCATTTTTAAGCCCCCCTCACTATGAAACTATTCTACATTTACTATACCACTTTGAAATATTAAGTCAAGTTTTTCCACATTTCGTGTTTTTTCGGATTCCGACAGGTTCGCATCCAAAGCGCGGCAAAATTTCACCGCTTCCGTTGACGCCGGTTTGAAATATCTTTATAATTAAGTTAAATCATCCCCCACTCTGCCGGACGCTGTCCCGCAGGCTATTCTTACTAAACGGAGGCTGTGAATGAAACGTGAATATTTCCGCATCGCGGAAACCACAGTTGGTTTGGATTGCACCTGGCTTTCGATTCCCGCAGCTCTGCGGGAATTTTCGATTTCCGAAAAAGAGGCGGAAGCCGCGCCCCTTCGATACCTCTGGTCCGTGGCGGAGGCGGAGGAAGCCTTCCCCGACGATTCATTTGAGACTTCCGAAGCCTTCTCCGGACCAACGCTGTTCGACACGCGGGATCTCAAAGTCCGAAGGAATGCCGACGGACTGCTCATCGTCACCTTTCCCCCCTACCCCGCCATCCTGCGCCTGGAGTTGGGCTTCCGGCACAGCCGGGTCTTTTTCAACGCGAAAACGCTGTCCGGCCTTTCTCCCCGCCGGCGAGAGGAAGATATCCTCTATCCGCTGGAGATGAGCTTCTTTCATTTCATCCGTTCCGAAGGCAAGGCCGCCATTCACTCCGCCTCCATCCTGTACGAGGGCGGAGCCTATTTGTTCAGCGCGCCCTCCGGCACGGGAAAAACCACTCATGTGAATCTCTGGCGTGAAGCGCTTCCCGAGCAGACGAAAATACTGGACGGCGATGTGGCGGCGGTGGGATTCCACGAAGGCGCTCCCTGCGCCTGGGGGCTCCCCTGGTCCGGGACCTCCGGGGTTTTCCTCAATCAGCGCGCGCCCTTGAAAGGTGTGGTCTTTCTCCGCCGTGGAACGGAAAACAGAGCCGCGCGGCTGCCAGCTTCTCAGGCCGCACTCCACCTTCTGGCCCGCTGCTTCTCCCCTTCCTGGACCAGGGAGATGACCGCGGCGAATCTGGAAATCTGCCGGAGGCTCAGCCAACAGGTTCCCTGCTACACGCTGGAATGCCTTCCCGAGCCCTCCGCCGTAACCGCTATTCGCGCCCTTCTCGATGAGGATCGCACTCCAGCTTAACGAAGCTCCCGTCCCCTCCCGAGAAATCAAGAGGACCGGTCCGGGCCTGCTCAAATGCGCATCGCCCTCAGTCGTCCAGCATCTTCCGTTCTCTGAGGGTCCGCAGAAAACTGGTCAAATCCGCTTCCAGCCGTTCCTGCGGCACTCCCCCATACTCCTCCTTCAACTGCTCCAGAAGCTCTGCTTCCGTCACCTCACTCTGCAGCTTTTCCCACAAAAAAGCCCCGCTTTCATTGAGCTTCAGCGGCCGATTGTCCGTGGCCAGCGCCTGGCCCGTGGGGATCAGCAAATACAGTTCTCCCATGTGATGCGTCAAATAGTCCTCTTTAGCTTTCATGTTTTTCTCCCTTCGAAATCAGGACCGGCGCCCGCGGCCGTCCGTCCCCTTCAAATAAATTCCAGCCAGCCATTCCCGGGCGGGACGGCTCAGACTCCATAAAAATACGTAGCCGCGATACGGCAGCGAGGCACAGGAGATCACCCTCCGGCCTCTGTAAATCCGTGCCGCCACGCCGATGACCTGTCCCGGATCGATTTCTTCCATCCATCTCTGCCCGTCTCCGTTCATCACCAGCCGGCCGTTTTTCCGAATCCGGCGAATCCGGTGCAGCACATACGTTTTCTCCGGAGGCTGACCCGTTCTGCGGAAGAGGACGATCTCCCCGGCGGCAATCCGCCGTTCTCCCGAACCCATTCCCGGCTTTACCAGCTCCACCGCGTCCAGACCGGACCTCAGGGTGGGAAACATGCTGTTTCCTGTAGCCGGAAGCCGAAAACTGCCTCCTTCCTCTAATGTATGCCGGATCAGCTCCGCAAGTACGTGAGGTTCCATGATCTCTCCCCCTAAAAATCCTGCATCATGCGAGCGATTTCTTCCTCGTTCACCTGGGTAACCTGGGAATCGCTGATGCGGTAGACGCGGCTGCACACTCCCAAAACACTGGGACGATGCGTGGTAACGATACAGGTTTTTCCGGGGTCCCGCACCATGATATTCTTTAAAAGCTGACGCTCCGTAGCCACATCCAGCGCGGAGGTCGCCTCGTCCAGCAGAAGGATCGGCGCGTCCCGCAGGAGTGCTCTGGCGATGGAAAGCCGCTGAGACTGCCCTTCGGAAAAGCCGCCTCCGTTCTCTCCGATCCGGCTGTCGATCCCCTCCGGAAGCTTCTCCACAAAATCGTAGGCACAGGCCGTCTTGAGCGCCCGAATCAGTTCCTCGTCCTTCGCGTCCTCCTTGACCATCCTCAAGTTTTCCGCGATGGTTCCCGAGAACATGGTATTACCCTGAGGAACGTAGGAAAAGAGCGTCCGGGCTGCGGGGGACAGCGGAATGGAACTGCCGTCTGCCGCAGTCAGCCGCAAGGTCCCCTTTTCCGGCTTCATCAAGCTCAAAAGAATGCGGATCATGGTAGTTTTCCCCTCGCCGGAGGGGCCAACCAAAGCGCCGATCTCTCCGGGAGCGACGCGAAGTGAAGCCCTGCGGAACACCAGGTTCCCATTTTGATAGGAAAAATCCACATCCTGGGCTTCTACCGCCAGTCCCCCTTCCCCATGCTCCCTTAAAAACTCCTCCACCGCTTCCCGGTCCGAGAGCTCTTCCTTGGGAAGCCCCGCGACCTCCCGGAGCCGGCCGGCGGAGGTGGTGGCGTTGACCGCCGCGGGCACTAGGCTGATCAGCGAATTGACCGAAGCGGACAGGGTGGAGGAAATGGTGAGAAACATGGTCATGGTGCCGAAGGTGATATAGCCGGTCCACAGCCGATAGACGCACCAGCCGAAGCACAACAGGCTTACCCCTTGGTTGAGCAGGCCCATCAGCACAGAGTTTTTCTGGCTGAACCGGGCGAAGGCCAGACTGGTATCCTCGTACTTCTTTTGAGCACCTACCATTTTCCGGAAATAGAGCTCCGTCAATCCGAAGCTTTTGATGGTTTGAATGTTCTGCAGAGATTCTTCGTTAAAGGACATCATTTCTCCATTGACTTCCCTCGTCCTGCGGCTGAAGCTCCTGAGCTTTTGCAGCAGCACACGGGACATCACCATCGTTGCCGGAACGCCCAGCAGCGCGAACAGAACCATGGTGGGATCGTAATAGAGGATGATCCCCAGCGCCCCGGCGAACTGTGCCACCCGGGAAATCAAATTGGGGATCCAATCCAGCACACAGCCCGCCACGCTGGTTACGTCGCCGTTGAGGCGATTCAGAAGCTCTCCCGAATGAAAGGCCGCGATCCGCTCCCAATCCGCTTCCATGATCTGATGGTAGATATCCGCGCGGATCTCATTTTCCACTCGAATGCGGATCTTCGCGGAGATCAGCCCGGAGGCGTAATTAACCAGCAGAGAGCCTAGCAGGAAGCCGATGTAAAAGGCAAACATCACCAAAAGTCGGGAGGACTCCTTCGAGGTGATGGCGTCGATGAGGTGCTTCATCAAAATGCTGGAGCAAAAACCCATCCCCGTGCTCACCAGCCCCAGGACGATATAGTACAGAATCCGATAGCGGTATTTTTTCACATAGCGGAACATCCACAGCGCTTCTTGAAACATTTCCCGCAAATAGCCGCTTTTGATTCTGTCAATGATATGGTGAACCGTCTCCCACATGTGTTTTCCTTTCAGCTCCCGCATTTTATTTCTATTACTGATCATACAGGTTTTTACCCTCATTTACAAGTTCGCACACTCCGCCAGTCTCAAAAATGTGACTTTTTATCCCTATTTGCAATTTTTATTCGAAAGCGTCTCACCGTCATCTTGACTCCTCCCCGGGAAAAAGCATATACTGAAAGGAGTACAGTTTGGACAAATTTAAGTGCGGGGAGGCTGAGTATCCATGCTCGTATCCAAAACAAAATACGAGGAGCTGGCGGAGAAGCTGGCCGAAAAAGAAAGCTTCCTCAAAGAGCTGTCCGAACGCTTTGAAGTCCAGAAAGACACGATCCTGGAGCTGCGTCAGGAGTTGGCCCGCGCCCGGGAGCAATCCGCCGGGGAAGAGGCGTCTCCCCTCCCCTTCGACGCGGCCGAACCACCCGCGCCCCCACAGACCGCGCCCCCACAGACCGCGCCGGAGCGGACTCCATTCGTTCCAACCCCACCGGGTGAAGCCATGGAGCCCGACACCGCCCCTTCCACGGAGCCCGACACCGCCCCTTCCGAGGAGTTGACCGCCCTCCGCAAAGCCTGCCAAAAACTCGATTCCCGTCTTCAAGAGCAGGAAGCGCGGTACGAGACCACCCTGCTGCGTTTTTCCGCCGTCAAGCAGACGCTGGAACAGCGGCACAACGAGGAGCTGACACGGTTAAAAGCCGCTCAGTCCCACCGTCTTGAAGGCTATGACCAAATGCTGCGCAAATCCGCACAGTGGATGCATCGACTGCTGCGTATTTCAAATCTCACCCCGGATCAAAAACAGTATCTCACAGCCCGGATCGAAGAACTGCTCTCTTTCCTAGCCGAACAGGAGGAACCCCGTTCATGAACCGTTCCCTGCGTCTCGCGTTTTCCCTGCTGGACTGTCATCTGCGGGAAGCCCCTTTGCTCCACGCCCCCCAGCTCAGCGATACGGAGTGGCGGGAGCTTTTTGAATTCGCAAAAAAGCACCGGCTGGAAGCCCTCCTCTATCAGTCCTTGGCGGATAACGGGCTGGAAGCCGCTCTCCCGGCCTCCGTCAAATCCCTTTGGCAGAGCACCGCTCTCACCGAAATCGCCCACTACTATCAAATGGAAGCCTTCACCTTGGAGCTGTCGGACCTGCTGCGGGGTGAGGGACTGACTCCCATTCTGTTGAAAGGAGTGGGCCTGAATTGTCTCTATCCTTCCAAAGCCCTTCGTCCTCTTTCGGACGTGGATCTCTATCTGGCGGAGCCCGTGCAGTTTGACACAACGGAGTCGATCCTGGTCCAAAACGGCTATCTGCGGCTTACGCCCGCCTCCGAAGCGCCGGAGCATCACGTAAATTATCGACGCGCCGCCGCCGGATCGGCTCGTCCTCTTCTGTTGGAGCTGCATCGCCGGATCATCGACACCTTCCGCGTGGACTGGCTGGATCAGGCCGTGGATCGTTTCGCCCTGGCGCCCCACCGCCAGGAAGTTCAGTGGAACCGACGGACGATCGTCACCTTTTCGCCCACCGAAAACCTAATTTATCTGACGCTGCACGCCTTGGCTCATTTCGAGACCAGCGGCTTCGGCCTCAAGGTCCTGTGCGACCTCACGGTTCTCATTCGCAAAAAGCATGCGGAAATTCACCCCGATCAGCTGGCGGACTGGTTGAATTCCTTAGGGATCTCGGATTTTTTCCTAGGTCTGACTCTGCTGTGCGTCTCCTTCCTGGGACTGGAAGAGGCCCTTTGTCCCTGGCTCTCCTCCCTGTCGCCCCAGCGGCGACAGGAATTGACGGCGGCGGCGGAGCTGCTGATGGAGGACATTCTGGCCGCCGGTGAGTTCGGTTCCGCCGACCCCACCCGCATGATGCATCTGGCCCGCCAAGGGGTCGAAAGCCAGCCGGGCGTTTTCCGTTATTTCTCCATATTAAAAGAGGAAACGGCCAAGCGTTTCCCCCTGGTCAAACGCGTCCCCGCCCTCCTGCCGATTCTCGCTCTGCCGGTGCTGGGACGCTATCTGCGCAACAATCGAACGCTCCGCAAGGTTTCGGTACGCGCAACCGTGACAACCCACGACCGCCGCCTTTCCATCGCGAACCGCTTTCACCTATTTCAACGATAAAACGCGGACACTTCCCACCTTCTGCGCCAGGTGTTCATCATCCCACCCTTCTTCGTTGGCGAAACGGATTCTCTGAAAATCCGGCTGCGTATCGGCATCTTGGGCCTCAAACACCCCGTTGGTCACCCGAAACAGCACATTCCAGGTTCCTCCGTCCAATTTTTCCGGAGCGGTGACCGTCAGATCGACCTCCGTGATCTCTCCCGAATTCCAATCCCGGGGATCCAGCGTCAGCTTCTGCTAAATCGTCTCTCCGTCCTTTTCCCACAGCAGCTCCAGGGTCGTGAGCTTCAGAAGATTCCCAAACCCCGTGTTTTCCACCTTCACCCTGACGGTGACCGGCAGTCCCGGCACCACCAGCTTTGGCAGGGCCGATTCCCGCACCACCAGCCGATAGCCCAGGTGATCCTGAATGTATTTGTAACCGGTCTGGCCCACATACTCTTTGTTTCGGGCCTGCTCTCCCTGATAGATTTCTTCCTTCCAGCGATCCTTGAGCGGCAGATAATGAGTCTTGTTCAGATAGGTGCAGTGTGTCCGTTCCAAGTCCTCCACGGCCCGGAACAGCTCTCCGTACTCCGTCAGCAGGACCGCCTCTCCGCCGAAAGCCGTATAGCGGTTGTGCCGCTCCTGAAACGCCAGCTCCTGTTCCCGTGTCCAAGTGGTGTATGTACCCAGATCGCTTTCCGAGCCCAGATA
>CAUHLX010000035.1 GCA_959606705.1 uncultured Bacillota bacterium
AAAGGCAGTTCCAGAGACATGAGCATCGCGGGCCATATGATAGAATGGAACCGCACGATCTCCTTGCCTACCAAATGAATGTTCGCCGGCCAGTATTTCTCAAATTTTTCCGGATCGTCGGGATAGCCCAACGCCGTGATATAGTTGGAAAGCGCATCCAGCCACACGTAAATGACGTGCTTTTCGTCGATGGGCACCTTGATGCCCCAATCAAAGGAGGAACGGGAAATGCACAGATCCTCCAGCCCCTGCTTCACGAAGCGGATCATCTCGTTTCTGCGGCTTTCCGGCTCTAAAAAGTCCGTGTTCTGCAACAAATCCAGAATGCGGTCCTGATATTTAGAGAGCCGGAAGAAATAAGCGGACTCCTTGGCCTTCTCCACCGGACGTCCGCAGTCCGGGCACTTGCCGTCCGTCACCTGGGTCTCCGTCCAAAAGGCCTCACAGGGAGTGCAGTAGAGCCCTTCATACTCCCCTTTATAGATGTCTCCCTTTTCGTACATCTTGTTGAAAATGGCCTGCACCCGTTTCACGTGCCGATCCTCCGTGGTGCGGATAAAATCATCGTAGGAAATCTCCATGGTCTTCCACAGCTCCTTGATTCCATCCACCACGCCGTCCACATACGCCTGAGGAGTTACCCCGTTTTCGTCGGCGATCTTCTGGATCTTCTGACCGTGCTCGTCCGTACCGGTCAGGAACATCACGTCATAACCCGCGAGACGCTTGAACCGCGCCATGGCGTCCGCCATCACCGTGCAGTAGGTATGTCCGATATGCAGGTTGGAACTGGGATAGTAAATCGGTGTGGAAATATAGTAAGTCTCTTTGCTCATTCTTCTCTCTCCTTTGTCGTATCATACATGTAACTCCATGATATCCATATCTTGCCCAAAAATCAAGGGAAAAACGCAAAGCACGGCGAGAGAGGAGTGTTCTCGCCGTGCTTTGTTCCCCATTGGTATTTTCTCATTTTCTCGCTTGCGCAATTCATTGCCGGCCTAGTAGATGCCGGTCTCCGGATTCAGGATGTTATTGGGATCGAACAGCTTCTTGATCCCACGCATCAGGTTGATCATCACGTCGTCGTACTGGATGGGCAGACTCTTTCTGCGGATCTTGCCGATCCCGTGCTCTCCGGTGATGGTCCCGCCTAGCTTCACCGCCAGGCGATACAGCTTTTCTTTCATTTCTTCATAATAAACCGGGACCTCCCCGTCCACCAGATAGATGTTGTTGTGAACGTTTCCGTCACCGATGTGTCCCACGGTGTCGATGGTGGCGCCATATTCTCCGGCAATCTCATTGAAGCCCTTCATCAAATCGGGCATGTATGCCGGGGGAACCGCGATATCCATGCTGTCTACCAGCGTGCCCTTGGAAGCGGTATAAGTATTGCTGCGGATATTCAGAATCCGCGCTTGATCCTTGCTGCTGTCAGCCATCAAGCTCTCCACGGCGCCTTCCTCGGTGCAGATTTCTTCGATCGCTCCGCAGACGCTGAACAGTTCGTCTTCATTTGCTTCCGAGAGGATGAACATCAAATCCACATTTCCCTGTTTCAGCGGCCAGTCCTCGTTGAGATGCTCCGCCGCCCGCAGGGCGATGGAACGGTCCAGATATTCGATGGAAAGGGGTACGATCCCTTTTTGAAGTGTTTTGGTCGCCGCGTTGGTGGCCTGATCATAGCTTTCGAAGGAGAACAGCAGGGTCGCTCCGTTATCCGCTTCGGGATAGAGACGCAGCATGACCTCGGTGACCACGCCCAGAGTACCTTCCGAACCGATCATCATGTGCATCACATCGTAACCCGCGTTGTTTTTCATCAGCTTTCCGCCTACGTGAATGATCTCGCCGGTCGGCAGCACCACGGTCAAGCCTTTGATGTGATTGCGCATGACCCCGTGCTTGACCGCCCGGGCTCCCCCCGCGTTTTCCACCACCAGTCCGCCTACCTGGGCGCTTTCGTCGCCGGGGTGGCAGGGAAAGTATAAGACGTCCTTCGTCTTTAAGAAATCGTTCATCTCGCCCAGGGTGACCCCAGCTTCCAGCGTGATGATGAAATTCTTATCGTCAAAATCCACCACCTTTTTAAACCGCTCCATGGAAACGATGATGCTGGGCTTGATGGGAATGGCCGCGCCGCACATTCCGGTGCCGCCGCCTCGAACCACCACCGTGGTCCGCTCTTCATTAGCCAGCTTCATAATTTCCGAAACCTCTTCCGTGCGGGAGGGCTTCACCACCACGCAGTCCGGACAGGCCTCGGGGCGCAGCCGGGGTTCGGTTTCATCGTAGAGATATGCGTTCACATTATCCTGATCCGAGATGACGTAGTCCTCTCCCGCAATGGTTCGCAGTCTTTCAATCACCTTGTTGTCCATTTTCCTATGCTCCTTCATTTCTATTTTGACTTATTTCCCCAACTTCTCGATCAACATGGGAATCACCTGATACAGATCTCCCACGATGCCGTAGTCCGCCACTTCAAAGATCGGCGCCGAAGGATCCGAATTGATGGCTACGATCACCTCCGATTCCTTCATCCCCGCCAGATGCTGAGGCGCTCCGGAAATCCCGCAGGCTACGTACAGCTTGGCTTTGACCCGGTTCCCCGAGTAGCCGATCTGATGCGTCTTATCGATGTAGCCCTCATCCACGATGGCCCGGCTGGCTCCTACCTCGCCGCCCAGCAGTGTGGCCAGCTGTTCCACCAGCTTCATATCCTCCTTGCTTTTAAGGCCTTTCCCTCCGGAGACCACGATCTGGGCGTCGGAAATGTCGAAGTCACTCTGGGTGATCTCTTTCAGAACGGTTACCAGGTCATTGTCTCTGACGTATGGTTCCTTGACTATGACTTCGCCCGTCCTCCCGGGGTTCCGTTCCGCCTCGGGAAATTCCTTGTAGCGAATGGTGGCCATCTGCGGAAGCGTCTGGGTTTTGATATGAGCCAGAATGTTATCCGAAAACGCCGGCCGTATTTGAATCAGCTTGCCGTCCTCGTCCATGGCCAGCTCCGTGCAGTCCGCCGTCAATCCGGTGTTCAAAGCCGCCGCGACTCGCGGAGCCATGGAACGGCCAAAGGTGGTCGCTCCCACCAGGAAGATTTCCGGCCGAATTTCTTCCATCAAAGCGCAGATGTTTTCTTTATAAAGCAGCTCGTCGGGCGCCTCGAAATGGTCGCCTGCGATGTGATAAACCACTTCGGCGCCGTGATAGGTCAGCTCGGACACATCCAAGTCCGCCGGTCCCAAGATCACCGCTGCGATCTCAAATTCCCCGTCCGGCGCTTCCGCCGCCAGCTTTGCCGCCTTTCCCAGAAGCTCGTAGGACACGCGGTGAATTTTCCCTTTTTTCTGTTCTGCAAAGATCATGATGTTCTTCTTATCACTCATGTCCGTCCTATCCCTCCAATATGTTCTTCTCACGCAGTTCGCCGATCATCGTCTCTATGAATGCCTCCGGGTTTTCCCGTTCCTTCCTGCACGCTCTGGTGACAGGCTTAGGCACCTGAATTTTTCGCACCTTTGTGGGAGAGCCTTTTAATCCGGCTTCCTCCGCCGTCAGCACTCCCGAAAGCTCCGACAGTCCCCAAGTGGGAATCTCCGCTTTCCTGGCGTTCATCTTGCTCTTGAGAGATGGCAGCCGGGGAACATTCAGATCCTTGGTTACCGTCAAAAGCACCGGAAATTTCGCTTGTTTTACATATCGTCCTTCCATGATATCCGATACCACCGTAATGGAGTCCTCGGTAACTTCTAAAATTTCATCCACGTAGGAAATGTGCGGGATGTTCAAGTATTCCGCGACCTCGGCTCCCACCTGTCCGGTGTCTCCATCCACCGTTTTCTCTCCGGCCAGGATGAGATCCACCCCTTCCATCTTTTTGATGATGGCTGCCAGAGTCTTGGAGGTGGCTTTGGTATCGGCACCGCCGAAGGCCCGGTCCGACAGCAGAATCCCGTCGGTGGCACCTCGGGCGATGGCCTCCTTGAGCGAATCCGCCCCTCGAGGCGGGCCCATGGTCACTGCCGTTACCGTGGCTCCGGTCCGCTCTCCCACCGCAACCCCGGCCTCCAGCGCGTTCAGATCGAAGGGGTTGATTTCCACCCCCGCGGAGGAACGGTCCACCAGACCGTTCTCACAATCAAATTTTACCTTTTCCATATCGGGAACTTGTTTAATCAATACGGCGATTTTCATGTTCTCCCCCTTAAATTTTTGTAGTAGATGTCATGTACTCCTGCTATGCTATTTGCCCATCAGATGGGGCAGGAACATCGAGATCGGCTCGATGAAGGTTACCATCATCAGGATGATAATCATGGTGAACACCAGCGGCAGCACGTTTTTCGCCACTCGTTCAAACTGCACGCCGCTGACGCCGGCCGCTACGAACAGGTTGGCCCCGTAAGGCGGAGTGATGAAGCCAATGGCCAGGTTCATGGTCATGATGATGCCGAAGTGTACCGGGCTTACTCCCAGTCCTACCACCACCGGCAGGAAAATCGGCGCCAGAATCAGGCAGGATGAAATATTGTCGATGAAGCAGCCCACGATCAGCAGGAAGCAGTTGATGATCAGCATGATGATGATCGGATTGTCGGAAATCGTGGTCAGCATTGCCGCTACGGTGTTGGGTACCTGCTCCATGGTCAGATAGCTGGCGAAGGAGGTGGACAGTCCGATCATGAACGAGGTCGCCCCGTTGATCAGCGCCGTATCCACCAAGGCCTTGTAGATGAATTTAACACTCAGCTCTTTGTAGACGAACTTTCCTACCACGATCGCGTAAACGATCCCGATTACCGCCGCCTCCGTCGGTGTGCAGATGCTGGCGTAAATGGAACCCAGAATGATGACCGGCATCAGCAGAGCCCAGAAGGATTTGACAAACTCCTTGCCCACCCGGCCCAGGCTGGGCTTTTGTCCGTTGCCCTTCCAGCCGTTTTTCTTACAGATGATATAGCTTGCGATCATGAGACCGATGCCCACCAGAATGCCCGGCACGATTCCGGCGATAAACAGATCCGTGATAGAGCTTCCCGTGGCCACCGCGTAGATGACGAAGGGGATGCTGGGGGGAATGATGACCCCGATGGACCCCGCCGCCGCGGTGAGCGCCGCCGCGAAACCGCCGTCATAGCCCTTCTTTTCCATGGCCGGCATCATGAAGGTACCAATGGCGGAAACCGTCGCCGGACCGGAACCGGAAATGGCTGCGAAGAACATGCAGGACAGCGTGGTTACCATAGCCAGACCACCGGTAAAGAATCCGATGAGACTATCCGCAAAATCCAGAATTCTCTTGGAAATTCCTCCGTGCTCCATGAGGTTTCCCGCCAGAATGAAGAAGGGGATCGCCATCAGCGGAAAGGAATCCAGACCGGCGAAGGCGTTCTGCGCCAAAATCGTGGTGGGAATATTGCTGGTCAACGCCAGCGTCAACGCGGTGGACAACCCTAACGCGATCCCGATGGGGATGGTCAGGAAAATGAACAGGAACAGAAATCCGAACAGAATGATGACACTCATTTTCCTTCACCTCCTATGGCGACGGGGGTTTTCCCAAACGTTTCTTTCAAAGTTTTGATGATCACCTGCACCAGTCGGAAGGACATCAAGCCGCAGCCCACCGGTACGGATAAGTAGGCGTATACCATAGGCATTCTCATCGCCGGAGACAATTGATTCATCCGAACGACCATCTGAACCACCTGGATGCCTTTGTAAGTGAGAAATACGCTGAAGCACAGCCAGATGACCAGTGCAATCAATTCAATATAATTCCGAAATTGTTCCGGGACCGCGGTTTTCAGGATCTCGGCCCTCAAATGCTTGGAATGCTTTACCGCGAAGCTCGCGCCGATCCAAATCTGCCATAGGAACAGATATCTGGCCAGCTCTTCGCTCCAGGCCAGCGAACTGTGAAATCCATATCGCATAATGACCTGGAAGAAAATAATGATCACGGATATCGTAATGGTTACCACGAGAAAGTACTCTTCCAGTTTGTCGTCCAGCAGTTTAATCAGTTTCACCAGGCTACCCTCCTCATATCTTAAATCTCAGTTCCTCATACTTTTTTAAAAACCGGGGTGAGGCTCCACAGGGCGGGAATCTCCCCCCGGATTCAGGAAAAGGCTTATTTGCTGCTGCTCATTGATCGATCGCGGCTACTGAATTTCAGCTTGAATCTCTTCCAGCAGTGCCGGGTCGTGGGTTTTTTCAAAGTCATCATATACGGACTGCGCCGCGTCCACGAAGGCCTGCTTCTGCTCGTCGGTCAGCTCGTTGATTTCCATGCCGGAGGCCTTCAGCTCTTCCAGATACTCCTGCTCCTGATCGTTGCACATCTTCCGCTGAGCGGTGATGCAGTCGGCCGCCGCTTCCCGTACGACCTGCTGCAGGTCCTCGGGCAGACCGTCATAGAAGGTCTTGCTGATCAGATACGGGCAGTTGGTGTAAACATGGCCGGTCAGAGTCAAATACTTCTGTACTTCATACAGCTTAGAGGTGTAGATGATGGGAATGGGATTTTCCTGCGCGTCCACGGTTCCCTGCTGAAGAGCGGTGAACAGCTCGTTGAAGGAGATCGGAGTGGGGTTGGCGCCAAAGGCTTTGAACGCCGCCATGTGAATGGGATTCTCCATGGTCCGGATCTTGACCCCTTTCAAGTCTTCGGGCTTGGTGATCGGTCCTTTATTATTCGTAACGTGACGATAGCCATTTTCTCCGTAGCCCAGATTCACGATTCCGATGTCTTCCAGTTTCTTGTTCAGCTCATCGCCTACTTTTCCGTCAAAGACCTTAAATGCGTCTTCTTTGGATTTGAACAGGAAGGGCAGATCCAGCACTTCGAAGTCATCTACGAAGCCGGAAAGCACGGTTCCGCCGGGGATGCACATTTCCAGAGTGCCCAGGTTCAGCGCCTCGATGGTCTGACGATCGCCGCCCAGCTGGCCATTGGGATAAACTTCGACCTTGATTCTGCCGTTGGATTTCTCCTCCACTTCCTTCTTGAATACTTCCTCCGCGGTGACGTTGGTGGCGTGATCCGCCGCCAGCACGTGCGCTACTCGAATGGTGTATTCCGCTTTGCCACTTCCCCCGTCGCCGCCTTTTTTCTCAGCGTCTCCGCCGCCGCCGCAGCCTGCCAGGAATACGGTCATGACCATTGCCAGTACCAGTACCAGACTCAACTTCTTTTTCATGTTGCTCCTCCTTTTCATCCTTACCCTTACAAATCCTTCTTATGTAAAACTATAAAGTTTTAACAAAATCCTTTAACCGGCTCATCGCTTCCGCGATCTCCTCCCGAGAACAGGCGTAAGCCAGGCGAATGAACCCTTCTCCGCTCTTTCCGAAGGCTCCGCCCGGAACCATGGCCACTCCCGCCTCATCCAGCGCTCTGGCGCAGAACTCCGCAGAAGAGATGCCCAAGCCGCTGATCCGCGGGAAGATGTAGAACGCGCCTTTCGGTTCCGCGAATTGAATGCCGTCGATGGCCGCCAGACCGTCCATGATCATATTTCTGCGGACCTGAAACTCGGCCACCATTCCTTCGGTGAAGGACTTCCCGTTGAGGAAGGCTTCCGCCGCTCCGTACTGTACGAACGAGGTGGCACAGGTCGACATGTTCTGATGAACTTTGTTCATATAGGCGATGATTTCCTTGGGGCCAATGGCATAGCCGATTCTCCAGCCCGTCATGGAAAAGGTCTTTGAGGTAGAATTGATGACGATGGTCCGCTCCTTCATTCCCGGTAAAGTGGAAAGACTGGTGTGTTTCCCTTCAAACAGGAACTGGTCGTAGGTTTCATCGGAGACCACGATCAGGTCCTTCTCCACAGCCAGTGCCGCGATTTTCGCCAGTTCTTCCTTTCCCACCACCGCTCCGGTGGGATTGTGGGGGGTGTTGACCAGAACCGCTTTGGTGCGCGGGGAAATCTGCTTCCGAAGGTCATCCGCCTTTAACTCGAACCCGTTTTCAAACTTCAGCGGCACTTCCTTGATCGCCACGCCGGCAATCTGCGCCATGTCGGTATAAGCAGAAAAATAAGGGCTGGGAATCAGAATTTCATCCCCGGGATCCGGTACGGTAAGCATGAAGGACATCAGTGCTTCGCAGGCTCCCGCGGTGACCATGATCTCGCACTCCGGATCTGCTTGGATTCCGTTGTCCCGCAGCTCCTTGGCCGCGATGGCCTCTCTCAGCTCATCGATTCCCGCCATGGCGGTGTAATGCACCAGCCCTGCCTCCAGCGCTTTAATCGTGGCATCCTTGGCCAGCTGCGGAGAGTCGTAATCCGGTTTGCCGATCTCCATGTGAAACACCTTCCGGCCTTCCTTCTCCATCAGGAGTGCCTTCTGAAAGATCTCGTAAAGGCCCCCCGACATATCCATGCTTCTCATCCGTTGATTCAATGTTTTCATAACGCGCTCCTTCAGTGATTAAATCTCGTCTAAAATTCGATCATGTCATCACATAACGCATATTTCATGCCAACGTACCGCGAAGAAAAAATCCGTTGAAATTCCACGTTTCTTATTTTTCCGGAACAGAAAAAAAGCAACAACCTTTGCACTGCTTGCAGCAAAAGTTGTTGCTCTTTTCCAGAATTATCTGAACTACCGCTCTTTAAAATCCAGCAGCAGCCGCTCGGTTTCATCAAAACACATTTCCCTCGGTTCACTTAAAATTTCAATGTCGGGATGCGCTTCCGCTTCCGTCAGCATGCTCTCGGAAATGTAGATCTCGTTCATATGCATGGTGTCCAAAATCACCGATAATCGCACTCG
Organism: uncultured Bacillota bacterium; assembly: GCA_959606705.1. GTDB lineage: Bacteria > Bacillota > Clostridia > Peptostreptococcales > Anaerovoracaceae > CAUHLX01. Next base: position 8,803 of record CAUHLX010000035.1, read on the forward strand.
CTCCAGATCCAACGCGTTTGAGGTATTCACCGCCGCCTTGATCACGTTCCGGTCCGTATCCAGAGTCACCGGAATTTTCACCAGGCTGCAGTTGGTCACGGTCAGGGCATTGGCGTAAGAGGCGTCCAGATCCAGCTGATCGTACAGCCGCCTGGTAATCAAATCCGCTCCGCCGATTCCTACGGCATTTCCGTGGGTTTCCTTCGTGAGGTCCAACACGGCGATGGTTCCGATCCTAGGTCCGCCGGAAGCGAAAGGGGTCAGCCAGCGTCCGGTAATATTGGGATCCATGCCGTCTCCCGACACGTTTTTGCCCACCTGGCCTACCACCAGTACATCCATGGGTTCCAGCAAAAATCCCGCCATTCGCTGCCGGGCCCTCCGGAGCATTTGAGCGTCCTGTTCTATAATCTGCTCTCCCGGCACCGCTTTGATCTCCGCCAGGTGATCATAAGCGTTTTCCACCACCCCCAGCGCAAACAGCACATTGCACCGTTCGATCTTCATCCGGGCCATCTCCCGTATGAACCGACCCATGTATTTATAAGTGTACCGATGACAGGTACTGGCTCCCTTCTGCTTTCCCAGTCCGATGGTCAGCATCTTTGCCAGCCCGCTTTCATTGGCCGCCCGGAAACCGGTATGAGGCTTGACTCGCGCGATGATTACGATCCCGTCCGCCTGACAAGCGAACCGATCCATGTGAACGGGAACCGTTCGGCCCAGCTCCTCCACGGCAAGCTCCCCGATCTCTTCCACCTCCATGGAAGACCGTATGGGACAGCCTGCCGCTGCTTCCGTAACGCCCAAATCGGCCAGCATCTTCTGCTGGCCCTCCGCCGTGGCGCCGCCGTGGCTTCCCATGGCCGGCACGATAAAAGGCTCCGCCCCCATTTTCTTCAATTCGTCCACCACAGTCCGTACCAGCAGCGGCAGCTGGGCGATCCCCCGGCTGCCCACACCCACGGCGATCTTCATTCCCGGCCGGATTCCCTGGCGAATCCCGGGCTTTTTCAACTCTTGCCGAACGGCGCCTTCCACATCCGCAATCTCCTGCGAATCGAACCTCTGACGAATTTTAACCAACCGAGGCAGCGGCGTATCCTTGATCATATCGTACAGCACCTGATCCATTCCGATCTCCTTTCAATGTTAAAGACCCGATCTCAAAGTCCCATCTTGCGCAATTTATGCTGCAGCGCCTGCCGGGTGATTCCCAGGCTTTCGGCCGCCTTTGACACGTTGCCGCCGTTTTCCTTCAGCGCATCCTTTACCAGCGAATATTCCAGTTCCGTCATATATTCGCCCAGACTCACACCGGAGGTTCCTCCTCTGCAGATTTCCCGGCCCGCTTTTTTAGCGGCCTGAGGAATGGTTCGCTCCGCCCGGTGGTGCTTCACAAAGTAGTTGGGCAGGTTCTCCAGGTGGATAGTGCCCCCCTCTTCCGTCAAATTGACACCGCACTCCAGCACGTTGCGAAGCTCTCGAACATTTCCCTGCCAGGGATCGTTGGCAAAGGCCCGCATCACCTCATCGTCCAGACCGTCCAATTCTTTGTGACCGGCACTGCAGAACTGCTCCAGGAAATACCCGGTCAGCAGCTCCAGATCCCCTTCTCGTTCCACCAGCGGCGGCACGAAAATATCGATCACCGATAGGCGATAAAACAAGTCGGAACGCAGCTTTCCCGCCTGGATCAGCAGCTCCGGATCCTCGTTGGAAATGGCGATAACCCGCACATCCACATGGACCATCTGACTGGCGCCCACCGGTCGGAAGGCTCCTTCTTGAAGTGCTCTCAGCAGCTTGGCCTGCAGGCTCACCGGCAGAGAGTTGATCTCATCCAGCACCAGAGTCCCCCCGTCGGCCATCTGAAACAGTCCCGGCCGATCCACGGCGCCCGTAAACCCGCCTTTCATGGTCCCGAAAAAAGTGCTTTCCAGCAGGTTATCGGGAATCGCGGCACAGTTTTCGGCGATCAGCGGCTTGTGCCGCCGTCCGCTTTCATTGTGAATGCTCTGAGCGATCAATTCCTTCCCGGTTCCCGAAGCCCCGACAATCATCACGTTGGAATCGCACTGGCTGGCCAGCTTAGCCACCCGTTTGACTTCCTCCATCTCCTTGCTCTCTCCCACCAAGTCGGCGATGAGGCATCTGGAACCCCCGTCCTTCAGGACCTCCTTTTTCGCCAGCTGATTGATATCCTTGGTGATTCCCAGCACCTTATCGTGGAGACCGCGGATTTCCGTGATATCTACCGCGATTTTCACCGCGCCGACCAACTTCCCGTTCTCCGTAATCGGCCACACCGAGTTATTGGTAACCACACAATTGCCAAATTTATTGACTCCGCTGTAAATCTGATTGACTTGGGGCAGCCCGGTCCTCAGTGTCTTGAGCAAGTCGCGGTTCCGATCATCCGCACCCTGCTCGATCACATTTTTTCCCACGACCTCTTCCACTACCCGGTTTTCAATCACGGACATTTTCCGATTATAGAGAAGCGTTATTCCATCCCCGTCCACCACGTGGATTCCGTCCTTCAAAACACTGGTCAATTTTTTTAAAAGACTCTCTTTGCTCATTGTCATGGTATCTCATCCCTGTTTTCCGTTTCAGTCGTATCAGATTAGTAAATTGCCGTATCCGGATTGAGTATGTTGTTGGGATCGAACAGCGTCTTGATTCCTCGCATCAAGGCGATCTGTGTTTCTGTCAATTGAAGGGGCAGATTTTTGATTCGCGTCTTTCCAACTCCGTGTTCCCCGGTAATCGTTCCACCCATCTCCACCGCCAGTTTATACAGTTCTTCCTTCATTTCTTCATAATAGGAAGGAATCTCTCCGTTTACCATGTAAATATTGTTGTGGACATTTCCATCTCCGATGTGTCCCACGGAGTCGATGGTGGCTCCGTATTTCTCCGCAATGCTGGTAAAGCCCTTCATCAGCTTGGGAATATCCGCCGGGGGAACCGCGATATCCAAGGTATCCACCATATAAGGCTTAACCGCCAGATAGGTGTTATTGCGAATGCGCATCACCCGGTCCTGCTGCTCCTTGCCGTCGAGAATCAGACTTTCCACGGAACCTTTATTGCTGCAGATTTCTTCGATGATCCCGCTGGAATTGAACAGGCTGTCTTCGCTCTCCTCCGCCAGCATGAAGAGCAGATCCACCGTGCCATTTTTCAAGGGCCATTCCTCTCCCAGATTTTCCGCCGATCGACAGGCGATGGATCGATCCAGATATTCGATGGCCAGCGGCACGATTCCCACCTGCAGCACTCTGGTCGCCGCCTCCGTCGCCTGATCACAGCTGTCGAAGGAGACCAAAATCGCTCCGTTAAACTGAGGCTCCGGATAGAGGCGCAGCATGACCTTGGTGATGATTCCCAGAGTTCCTTCCGAGCCGATCATCAGTTGAAGCAGATCGTAGCCCGCGTTATTTTTATACAGCTTTCCGCCGAAGGTCATCACCTCCCCGGAAGGCAGAACCACTTCCAGACCTTTGATATTGTTGCGCATCACCCCGTGCTTTCCCGCGCGGGCGCCGCCGGCGTTTTCCGCAGCCATTCCGCCTACCTGGGCATTTTCGTCTCCCGAATGACAGGGAAAGTACAAGAGCTCTTTTTCTTCCAAATAGTCGTTCAACTCTTTTAACGTTACGCCGCATTCCAGGGTGATCATGAAATTTTTGGCGTCGTATTCCACCACGTTTTTAAACCGTTCCATGGAAAGAATCACGCTGGGCCTCACCGGAACAGCCGCTCCGCACAAGCCGGTCCCACCGCCTCTGGCCACGACCACGGTTCCCGTCTGATTCGCCAGCTTCATGATCGCCGAAATTTCTTCCACACTGCCGGGCTTGACTACCACACATTCCTGATTTGCTTCCGGCCGCAGTCCCGGTTCTGTCTCATCATACAGATACTCCTCCACCTCCGCCGCTTCGTACACCAACTGCCCGGCTCCCACGATCTTCCTCAGTTCCTCTACAACTTCCCTCTTCATTTCCGACACACCTTTCTCCGTTTTGATCCGCGCATCCTCCAAGCGGCTGCCGCCGCCTACCTTTCGTATTACCGTACGGGCAGTGCCGCTGCGCCCTCCGAGGAAATTGGCATCGCCGCGCGAACGGTTTTACTTCGGTTTCATTATTGTTGCATTTTCCATGCCAAATTCGTCTCACGGACAGAATCCCGAACGTTTGGAAAGAAACGCCGGCCGAATCGCTCACTCTCCCTCGAAAAGAGCAACGGAATTTGCACCTCTTGCTGCAAATTCCGTTGCACCTAGAATGATCTCCACAAATTCAACATCACAGGGTTTTATACCGTCCGACCAGAAATCCGAAAACGGTCACCGCCGCCGCGGCGGCCATGTAAAACAACAGCACGCCGTTCCAGCTTCCGGCGTAATCGAAGACCATTCCCGAAAGCGCCGGTCCCACCGCCGCCAGCAAATATCCGCCGCTCTGCGCCATCCCGGAAAGCTCGGCCGTCTCCTGCTGGCTGCTGCCCTTGGTCCCGATCATGGCCAAGACCCAGGAGATGGCGCCACCGCTGGCCATGGAGGCGCAGGTTAAGGAGATCGCCAGAATGGTCAGATTGCCGCCCGAGCAGAACACCCCCGCGATTCCTCCCAGAAATCCCACACCGATGGCCATGCCCAGCCATTCTTGCCGGCGAATATGCTCCGCCAGGATGGGGATAAAGAAGCTCATGGGCAGAGATGCCAGCTGAAAGACCAAGGCCAGCATTCCCGCCGCTCTCTCCGTGACCCCCATGCTCTTAACGATTGTCGGCATCCAAGAGGTGATGGAGTAAAACAATAGAGACTGCATTCCCATAAACGCCATGATACACCAA